>WJKO01000213.1 GCA_014729055.1 Promethearchaeota archaeon
TTAGCCAACCTGGTAACTTCCTTTCTACTTGATTTAGAAAATCCTTAATTATATCTTCTTTTCCTATCATATTTTAATTTCCTCCATTTTTTTCGTCAATTCTATTTTGTATATTGTAGCCGCAAACGATGCAGAATTGCACATTAGGATCCGAGAGGTCAATCTTGTTTGCACAGTTTGGGCAATAGATGTAATCTTCTTTTTCAAGATTTACTTCAAAATCCATCAAAGGTGCTATTGCTTCACTGAGTTTCGAATAAAACCCTATTAAATGATTATAAATCTCATATCCATAATCCGTTAGATGATAATAAATTCTGGGACGACTACCACGTCTCTTTTTCTTAGATTCTATGATCCCTTGCTTTTCCAGTTTTTTTAACATCGGATATAAAGTCCCTTCTTCAACTATCAGCATTTTATTGGTTTGCTCTTCAAGTTCATGCAACAATTGATATCCATAAATCCCTTCCTGATCATATTGTTTAATGATCGTAAGAATCGACAGTGTTGATATTCCGCGCAGTATTTCGGACTCAAAATTCTCTACAAAACCCCGGAACTCATCGTTATTGATTAAAACGTCGGATTTGAAGTTTTTTAGTCTTTTAATCATATTTTTATCTCCATATTATTTTTTTCTAAGTAACATACATTTTTACATTACTTTACATAGGTTACTTAGGATGTTTACTATGTATTCTTAGGTATTCTATTAATATAAAAAAATTGAGATCCAAGTTTTAGCATTAATTTCAAAAAAATAAAAGTTCAAAAAGGTGCACTGATATTTAATTATTGGGTCGGATTATAGTGAGATAAGGAGCAAGAATTATTTCTGGCAGTGATCTATCTTCTCCGTCCGACCCCTTACCCAATCTGGCTTAAATCTCGTTAATTGGTAGTAATATTGAAGAATCATAAACTCCTTCCAAATGAATTGTGTTGTTTGCATCAAAACTTGAACTATATTCTACATCTAAATCAACACCTGTATTTGGACATACTTGGTATTTTGGAGAATTAGAACTCGAGATTAGTAACCTTAATTTATGACCTGTATTAAATTGATATGCGGTCGACCAGAGATTAATGTTTATTTCATACTTTTCTCCAGGAGTTAATAATTCATTTTTATCAAAACCGTTCCGTTTTCTTCCACTTATTATACCATCACAGACAAGGGCGTTATACCCATTTGGATATACATCTACCAATTTTGCGGTAAAATCTGTGTCAGTACAGTTCGATGATATCCAGAGTTTTACATTAACATTTCCAATAATTTCTAATGGTTCAGCTAGGATTTCACTACTAAAAGAAATAACATCATCTCGATCATTAATCACAGGTCTTTGATCATAGGTTCCTGCTGGTAACACTAAGTTGTTGCCTCCCCATGTTAATACGGGATTTTCGGGATCGTATATATAAGAAATATTTTCAGGATTAACTCCAAGACCATTGGATAGACTGCCGTCTTTATGAAGATACCATGCAGTTTTTTCCTCAACTACTGGCCAATCCTCTGCGTAACGCCAAGTATTGGCAGTATGCGTTTTATCATTTACATCCCCCATTACATAATAAAGAACATTAGGTTCCTCCCACAGGGTATTATAACGAATAAGATTATTTGGCTGAAGACTCTCCCAAAACATCTCATCCCTCCACTTCTCTGCTATTTGATTTCCGTAGCCTGCATTTGGAAAAAATAGATCTCCACATTGTCCATTTCGTGAACCATGCGTGAATGGACCTATTACTAATTTCTGATGCCCTTTAGCATAATTACTGCCGTTATTTGAATATCCCATATATCCATTAATCGTTCCTTGTGTGAAAATATCAAACCACCCTCCATAATGTAGAGCTCGACATGAAATGTTATCGTATTTGTTATTCATATTGAGCGATCCATTGTTCCAGTAGTCATTTTTATCCCAATGGTCGATAAATTCATAAATCATATTATCGGCTTTAGATAAGGGTTTTTTTTGCATTTTTAGGGAATTTCCTGCTGTCAAATTTATCCAGACTTCCGACATCTTTTTCCATTTACCACCAGTAAAGAAAAGATCTTCATATGCCTCTGGAGCTCCCATATCTAACTGTTGGCAAAATAATCCGGGTGAATTTTGACCAGCCGTATAGTATTGGTTTATAGCACCCGCAGAACACCCCGTACTACCTATTTTTCCATTACACCATGGTTGATTTACTATCCATTCACATGTATCGTATCCGTCACTTGCACAAGACATAAATGCACGGAATTCCCCCTCAGAATAATATTGCCCTCGAAAATCTTGTGTAACAACGATGAAACCTCTCTCCAACCAATTTCTAGCACTTCGATCCAAACCATCTTGGTTATAGGGGGTTCTCATCAATATAATTGGTTTAGGTGCGCTCCAAAAGACGGGTCTGTATACCCTAGTTTGTAATTTGACGCCATCATGCATTTCAACCATATATATTTCAATTTCTGTTGAATATGAAATTGATATTGCGAATGTTGGAATGATAATAATGCCAAAAATTAAGAACAATTTAACGAATGTAGGGGATTTTCGAAAATTATACTGCTTCATTATTTTTTTGAAAGTCTCAAAATCTCGATTACCCACTTTTAAACTCATCATTAGGAATATATTTGCTGTAAGGAGTAAAACAACTAATTCAATTACAAAAAAATCAAGTATAAAGTATATTGCGATGGCAATTGGAAATAATAAGTTAAAGATAAGAGATGAGATAAATATTGGGGCTCTTTTAAACCGATCTTCACCTTTTAGCCTTTTAAATAGATAATATAAGTAATTACCAATAGTTAAGGATGAATAAAGCCCTATTGCAATCGTAAAATATGTATTGACAATTCCTAATCCGATTAATATTGTTTCTTTTAATATAAATCCCCAATAATAATTTTCATCTGGTCTTTTAGTCGAAATTTTCCTCCTTTTAGGTTTATATACGCCTCTGATAGTGATGTAGTAAAACGCTCGAAAGAAAATCGTAATTAATAAATTTAATTCTAATGAATCTTGACCAGCACTGAGTTGGTATAGAAAATAAGGTATATCTTGAATATTCATATTTTTAGATTATAAACGAGAAAATAATAAGCTTATAGATCTTTTTTTATTTCAGAGAAGTGATATCAAATGAGTAAATTAACCAATAAGAAATGTGTTCCGTGTGAAGGGGGATTGCCCGCTATGGATATTCCCGAAGAAAACACAAATATGAAAGAAATTCCCGAATGGGCATTAAATAGAGAAGAGATTCATAAGATTACTCGTGAATTTAAATTTAAAAATTTCAAGAAATCTATGAAATTTGTAAATAAAGTTGCGGACATTGCGGAAGAAGAGGGGCATCATCCAGATATTTATATCTATTATGATACTGTTAAACTAGAATTATATACACATGCAGTAAACGGACTTTTCATTAATGATTTCATCATAGCAGCGAAAGTAGATGAAATCTATGAAGAATTCCAAAATGAGAAATAAATATATCTCTGCGTTAAATCTTACTTAATTTTATTTTATTTAAAGAAAATATCAAATTATGGCATTGGAAAACAATTTAGATCGTCTTTTTGAACGAGAATATAACTTTCCTAAAAGAATTAATAAAAAAAAGATCTTAGTCATAGGACTTGGTGGCGGTTGTGATGTCGTCTCTGCTTATTGTATGGCAAAGCACCTAAATTTATCAGAGAATACGAAGTTAATCTACGGAAACACAAAACATAGTGTTGGAACTCATGAGATGTTTAATGTTACCAACCATATTAAAAAGTTCACTGTTAAACAAGTTGAACAAGACGAAATCACAGCAAATTTTTATCCATTAACGATAGAAATGACATTACCGAGAGAAAAAGAGAATTGTCCATATATATTTCTTTTAAATAACCAATACGCCGATCATGCTTTGATTAAGGAAATTAAATCACTTGACTTTGATTTCATAGTTGGTGTTGATACGGGAGGTGACTCTTTAGTCGATACGGCTATAACGGGAGACTTCGGTAGAGATAAACGTATGTTAGAAATCATAAAGACCACAAGAATCGATATGTTGCATGTTATTTTTGGGATTGGATCTGATGGAGAATCAAGAGCAGAAGACATTGAACGCACTTTACTTGATGTAAATAGATCTGGTTGCTATATGGGTTGTTTTAATCTATCTCCTTTTGTTGAAGATTTTAGAAAATATGCTGGCTTTTTGACTTGGCGGCGTACTCCCAACATCATTTATAATGCATTTAGAAATGTGAAGAAATTTGAAAATGAAAGTGATTTCAACTCTGATATAAACAAAGAATCGAAATACGGGGAATCAGTCATAGTTCCGAGAGGAATAAGCCCCTCTATTCCTGTTAAATGGCTTAAATATGGATTAGTTTTTAAATATTGATAGTTATAGATATTTTTTCTGATTTATAGCTTGTATCCACAAATCGGACAAGCACTCCAATCTTTCTTAATCTTTGATTTACAATTAGGGCATTCTCTCAAATTCTTATCCCTCTTAATATTTTGTAATGGGGTAAACTTTACTCCAGAAGTGAGAGGATTATACTGCTCTGGCTGTTCAAATTTCGGTCCTTCTATTTGTACGGGTTCTTCTTCTTCTTCTTCTATGTCCTCTGCTATTTTCTCTTCTATTTCCTTTGGGGTGCTTGCTTGGTCATATTCTGCCTCTTTTGCAATTTCTGGTGCGCCTAACTCGGACTCGTCGGCCATATCATCCACAACATGATAATAGAAGAATTCCCCATCATTATCTTCCATAAATTCATTCCCGTTTTCATCAACCCCTTTCAAATAATAAATAATTGTCGATTGAGATGGGACGTTTTGAATCTCTGCAAGAAAATAATCTTGTTCTCGTTTCATTGGCATCTGAAACCATGAAATCCCATTATCTCCAGAAAAATACAGTGTTAATGATGTGATTCGTGCCTCATCTTCAGCAACTTGGGTAATAATTTTTACGGTTTTTAATTCTTTTTCCGCTGGCGAAACTTTCTTTGTTTGTTTCGGTTTTTCTACTACTTCCTCTTCTTCACTTGATCCCCATGTTCTTTTACACTTAGGACATTGTACGAACCAATTCGGAAACTCAAATCCACAATGTTCGCATTTACGTGTCCAATATCGGCTTGTTTTAATTTTTTTCTTTTTCTTTTTCTTTTTCGCCATTTTAACCCCTATAATTATAAAGATAAATTGATTAAAGATAATTTTTGCTATATGATTAATTGATAATCATATTGTTATCAATATGTAATTTGAAAATCGAAGTTTTTAATTTTTTATCTTTCTGCAGAAAAAATTAAAGATTCTGATTGTCATATATTTTTATATATTTCTCAAGAATATTCGCTAAAAAGGGGAATTTGAAATGAAAATATCGCTTAATGGGGACTGGAAATATAAAATCGACGTTCAAGATATTGGTATAGAGAAAAAATGGTGGGAACCTGTTAATATTGAGAATAATATGAAAGATCTTTCGAGTATAAAGATACCAAGTTGTTGGAATACCATCGATAAGTTGGAAAAATACGAAGGTATTGTCTGGTTTTTTAAAACACTTGAATTAGGATCCTATGATTCAACTAAAGATTTATTGATCAAATTTAAAGCTGCGAATTATTATACCACAGTTTGGGTCGATGGTAACAAGATAGGTGAAAATGAGGGTGGCTTTTTGCCCTTTCAATTCCCCATAGAGTCTAAATTGTTAAAATCTTCATCAATTCATCATATGGCTTTACGTGTCGAAAATATTAGAAAAAAGAATCGTATTCCTGGTATATCTTTCGATTGGTATAATTGGGGAGGAATCTATCGCGATGTTGACTTATTCATCTTAGATAAACTAAGATTCGGATGGACGGGAGTCCATACGAAGGATATATCTGGTGAAACTGCAACTGTTGAGGTTTCCTATGAAATTATAGACAATCGAGATATTTCTACGATAGATGTTGACTTAGACAGTGAAATAAACTGGAATCTGTATTATATCGGAAATATATCCACAAATGGAACCAAAGAAGAACAAGATAATAACAAAGAAGAACTTAATACGAAAGAAGATGAAAGAGTTATAGCCGAGAATAAAATTGATAAACATCAAAATTCAGAATCAGATATTGATAATATTAACGGAGAAGCTGAGGTAGAGGATTCAGATATCATTGATGACTTATTTAGCGAATCGATAGCGGAAGATGATACGGAACAAATCGAAAACGTACCTATTGATCTTGGAATGGATAAAATTGAAGGCGTTTTAATTAAATCTGGAGCAATTTCTATATCAAAAGTACATAGAAAAGGGCAGTTTTTAATAAAAATTGAGGAACCTCACACATGGTCTGTTAATAATCCAGAATTATATCAGCTTGTATTAACAATCAAGGGATCTCATCAGCAGAAAATGTGTAGATTTGGCATTAGAACAATTACTACAAAAAATACTTATCTATTTCTCAATGACAAGAGAATACGCCTATATGGGGTTTCATTACATGAGGAATTGATGCCGTATGGACGGGCTATCCCAGAAGAAGAAAGAAGACAAGACATAATTTCAATTAAAGCGCTTGGATTTAATGCAATAAGGACGGGTCATTATCCTCATGATGAATCTTTTTATAGAATTGCCGATGAAGAAGGCGTGTTGATTTTTGAAGAAATACCGGTATATTGGAATATTGATTTTAGTAATCAAGAAACGTTGATTTTAGCAAAAAACATGCTGAAGCGGATGATTAGAAGAGATTTCAATCGTCCTAGTATTATCATGTGGAGTTGCGGGAATGAAATACCAATAGGAGGCAGTCTTGCTTGTGTGAGATTTATCGGAGCACTAACACGATATGCAAAAACTTTAGACAATAGTCGCTTGATTTCTTGGGTCTCACTCCCTAGCTTTACGAAGATACCTCGCTCAGTTAAGAATACCACGGATTTATACAATATGAATATGTATTTCGGTTGGTATTATTTATCCCCTTACAATCTAAATTTCTTCCTTGATGCCATTCATTACGCAAATCGAGATATTCCCATAATATTATCTGAATTTGGCGCTGGAGCGAAATGTGGATTTCATGTACCAGTAAAAAAGTTCAAAAAGTTCTCAGAAGAACGTCAAGCTTCAGTCATATCACACCAAATTAAAGTATTAAACTCAAAAGAATACGTTGCGGGCTTTTTTATCTGGATATATAGAGATTTTAGAAGCCATAGAAGAACAAATAAATACCAAGAGGGTTATAATCGTAAAGGAATTGTATCAGAAAAGAACGAAAAGAAATTGATAGCAAAATGGATGCCCAAGCTTGTGAATAAAAGATTTAATATTCAAGAAATAACACATCATAAGCTTAAAGCTAAGCTATTTCAAGTATTAGGATGGCCTCTATTTAAATTGATTCATATAATAACGAATGTTGGGCAAAAATTAACGAATCGTTTTCATGGTGGCGATTCCTACTATATGAAAACGCCTCGAGAAAAATAATTTATCTTTAAAATATATATAGAAGAAGTGATATTGTTAAGCTAAATTGGTGATTAAAAATTTCTGTTGGAAATCATGATTATCGTATAGTTTTAGACCAAGCGCATAATAATGCTATTGAAATTGAAACCAATGCTTATAGTGCTTTCATACAATGGCTGTTTCAGCAAGGATTCAAGGTGGGCAAATTAAGTAAATCAATAACCTATGATAAAATTCTCGAAATCTTTTCGATTTCAGAAACAGAAACACATTCTGGAAATTTGCTCGTTATTGGTTCCCCACAAACAAAACCGCTTAGTATTGATGAAATCTATTCTATTTTAGAATTTGCAAAAAATGGCGGAAATGTTTTGATTTTTGTTGATGAAGGTGGGGATATGTCTGCTGGAACGAATATTAATGAACTCGTTGGTCATTTTGGATTTAAGATATTACCCAATATAATTTTTGATGAAAAATTACATGTTTTAAAACAAGTATGGCCAATAATTAGAAATTTTGAAGACCATCCAATAACAAATGATATTCATGAACTCGTATATGCCTCGGGTTGTAGTTTTGAGATTTTAGAACGTCATGAGTATGCGGAATTCTTGGATGTTAAAATTAGACCAATATCATATGCATCAGACGGAGCAAAAATGAAAGTTTTTGATCCGAAAATTAAACAGTGGAAAGAAACCTCGGCAAAAGGGGCAATATTATCGCTTGCAGGTCAATTTTTTCACGGTAGATTTTTTATTATTGGTACTCCCTCTATTTTATCATCTCTTAATAATAAATACGGTTGGGGGGCAAAGGATAATCAATTGTTTATAGAAAATGTTCTAGGATGGTTACTTGGTGAACGCGAAGCAGCATTGGGCGTATCCTTTTTTGGAGATAAGGTTCAAGTTCAAATGAGAGTTGATAAAGATATGTTTCGTTGGGCTAATTCACCAGAAATTTTAGAATATTTCGGCGACTTTTCAGTGGTTGTTAATCATGCTCTAAAAAGAATGAAAAAAA
>WJKO01000214.1 GCA_014729055.1 Promethearchaeota archaeon
AAGAATTTAGGGGATATTAATAATGATGGATATCCAGAATGTCTTATTTATGACGGATATGAAAAATCAGTTTTTATTAACGGCAGTTCTCAAGAATACCTTTCTGGTTTAACAGAACCACAAAAAATCAACGAGACGCTGGATTATATGTACGGTATAGACAATGGAACAATATTCAAGACATATGGAAAAACGGCAATTGGGGTTTATACCCTTAGTGGTCAAATTGGAGAACCCGAATTCAAATGGCATTCTTACTTTCAAGATGAAGATATAATGCATTGTCGAATAATTCCAGATCAGAATAATGATGGTGTCAAAGATATTTTTCTATCACTTGGAGATGTGAATCCATTACCGAATTTGAATGAATTAGGAGAAACTAGTTATTATTCATTATTTTCCAATAATCATGAGTTATTTAATCAATACTTCATTCTGGAAAATGATACGTTTACAATTTGGACAACAGCGCGTTATATAGACTATACTATTAAAATTCTAAGCGGTAAGACTGGAAATGTCATTAAAACAGAACAAATTGAGCCGTTGGATTTAAGTAGACCTGTTATAGATTCAGCAGTGCTTAATGTCACGATAAATGATATAAAAAAGACACAAATGGTGCTACTCACATCAAATTTTTCTTCACCGAGATATCACTCAGATATATATCGGAAAGACTACAATTATGCAATGCATGGTATCTCAATTCAACCAAGGCTAGATCTCGTCTGGGAAAGATATGGTAACCAGTATGCAGAAGAAGATTTGTATGCTCCAGAGGGAAGTTCCTTTAACTACAGCTTCAACTACGCAGATAAGAATATAGATATAGAAGCACTTGGAGAGAATTTTATCTTAAATTATACTTGTAATTACGGTACTGGCTTGGATTGGCAAGGAGAACCATTTTATTGGTGGTGGACAGAAAGAATGGGTGTTTTTTCAGTATATAATGGAACTGACGGTAGTAATCTATGGTATGGAAACCATTCAATTACCTATCTAAGTAAAAATCTCGATTTAACTGGTAATGGTTTTGGTCAAATAAACGCATATTACTGCGACAATACCAATTTGACGTTCTTACTCATTAATAGCTCTACCGGTGATGTATTAAGTAAAGCCCCATTACCTTATGATTCAACTAAACTTATTCGAGCAGATAATCTTAAGTATACGAAGTTTCTCATAAGCGATGATGATAGAATGGGAGATGATAATTATCTAGAATTGCTTATGTTTGCCGCCAATTATACTTATCTTGAACATTGGGACGAATATGAACAAGAATATTATACATCAGACCCTGCGCAATTCGCTCGTTTAAGTATAAATAAGAGTTCGGAAGCAAATTTGCGAATAACACCAGTGACTAAAGAATTCAATATAAATTTAAAAGAACGGGTGGACCTTGATACGCTGCAGTTGAATATAGTAAGTACAGGTGTTGACTTTGATAGTGACGGCTGGTTGGATTATATGTTAAATACTATTTCATATCAACAAGATAGATATAAAGGAGACAGCAAGGATATGAATGAACGTGATTTAAGAGCTGCCCCTCTTTCAGGAGCAGGTGTTAAATTGAGTTTAAGGAACATAGATTCTATATTTGTTACTGGGATCGCTTCAAAAGATTATGCAACCATATTTGACTTACGCTATTTCAATGAGAAAGTAATATTCTTTACGGATCCCATAGATAGTTCAAGAATTGGTGTTATAAACTCGAATATTGAAGAATTAGTATATATCCAAGATTTCAACTCATTTTATCCAGTTGTATCTTTTATAGACTTCTTTATAGGTTCAGACTGGTTGATAAGAGGGTTGCAGGGTTTAACTGTATTATGCTTGATTATATTTATTACTGGTATTAAGAAAACTGAAAGAAAAGAAGAAGATCCCACGCCGAAATTGACCAGAAATATTAATATTAGTCTCTTAATAATGTTTTTGGTGATTTTAATCATAATTGTCTTCTTAACTCAGACGGTTCAATTGACGGTGGGTTACACCGATGTGGCTATAACACCAGAGGGTCAATTAATTTGGTTTATTATATTATATCCAGCTGTATTTGCTTTGTTCGGCTTCATCCCAATATTATTCAATTCAACTGCACCATTTTTTGCAGAAAAGATCTTTATTAATGCACAAAAGATGTTTTATAGCTATTTCCAGAAAACAGGAAAGAAAGACTATCGAATTGTTATTATTGACATGGAAGAAAGAGACCGAGTATCCACAATAACTAGAATTTCAAGATTATTATTACCTATACTGATATCAATGACCATAGGCATTACTATTTATTCAGGTCTTGCAGAGGACGGATTTATATACACCGCACTTTCAGATACGATGATTGATCATCCGTTAACGAATCCAAACAATTTAGGCATTATCACCGAAGAAATGACTAGCGCAAATGACTTATGGATTGAGATTGGGCGATTTGCTAGATATTGCATACAGCCGATGATTATAACCTATGTGTTTACAGCAATAATAGTGCCACCTGCTTGGCTACTCGATGATTGCGGAGTCTGTTTCTATGAAAAAGCGTTACATTACAGACAAGTAAGTGATATTGACAGCGTGAGTAAATGGATATTAAGTTTCATTTCCGGTATCTTTGGATTTACGGCAGTTTCATCATTTATTAGCCTCTTCATGCCAATGTTAAGTAACCTTGGTAGTCTTCAGAATAATTTAGAGACGCTAATTGGTAAAGATGCTACATTTGGTGTGTTTACATTGATTTTAGCTTTAATCGTATTTCCTATCTTATCAGGAGTTCTGATGATGTATGCTAGTATGCACCGAATGGAGCAGAGATATGATAAAAATGTTAAACGATTGTTTAAGAGACTGGAGAAGGAAGGAATCGATACAACCCCGTTGGAGCTATCCGCAGTTTTGGATTCCAAAAACCCAAAATGGTATTCAGAAACAGATAACAAAGTCAAGAAGTCAAAGGAACAAGGTGATCAAGACAATGATAGTGGCAGAGATACTGAAGAGATAGAAGACGGAAACGGAAAATAAGCATAAAATACATATACCCTTTATTTTACAACCTTTCTTTAATTTATTTCTTCTTTCCAAAATGTTTTTTCTAATTTTAAATCGATGATTTTTCCTTTAAGCGTATATAACACATGTAGTGTCTCATCAGAAAGTTGAATCATTGTGAAATCTAAATTATTATTAACTTCAAATGATTCTAAACACTCATCTCTCTCGAATTTATTTCCGTTATCGGTAGATATTGCTAATTTTAATTCTGTCTTTTCTCTTAGTTCTTCAACATACAATAGAAGTACTGTTGGTTGATAGATACCTTCGGTATTTTTTATTCTAACGCATTCTATTGGTTTCGATGAAGCCTTAAGGGTGGTGAAAGTAGCTTCATCCCAAGTTTCTCCCACATTCACAGATTCCGCTTTTACAATGTAATTTAGACCAATCGTTTGCATATACATTGTGACAACAACCGCACTTTGATGAATTAAAGTAGGATATCGGGTTTGATATACCATATAATCTGCTGTTTTTAGAACTTCTTCCCCTTTATATTCATCATCAATCGTTTCTGGTAATTCTATGGAGAGTGAAGGATACCATATCTTTTGATCTTGATCGAAAATCAACACGAAAGACCTTCCAGTATCTTTATCATAAACTGGAACAATTAGTCTTCCGAATTGAACGAATAACGGCTTACTTTTAAACATCCAACCTATATTTCCTTTTAATATTCTTTTTGGTTCCTCCCATGTTCTTCCATAGTCATTAGATTTTTTCTGGAAAATATCCCCTGTTTTATTGTATAGCAGAGTTGCTTTTCCTTTTAAATCCAAAAAATACGTATATGAGAAAGCACTTTTAAGTTTTTCTTTATGGATAATAATCGGTTTTGTCCAATCTTCTCTAGTATCATCATAATAAGTCTGATAGATCTTGATTGTTTTTATATCCGAAATATCCAATTTACTAATACAAACGGCATAAGTACATATTATTCCTCCATGAGGATGCTCAATAGAACTAAGGTTAGATAATTCCTCATACTTTGTATCAAATTCTACCCTATTTTTGTTCATGATTCGTTTCTACTCGTGCAATAACAAATTAAAAATAAAAATATTGGAAAAATAAAGGATGCCGGTAGCGGGAGTTGAACCCACCTTGACGGAACCACAATCCGTGATCCTACCGATAGAAGATACCGGCATTAGCTGAATAAATTAAAAAAACAATTAATAAGAAAAGTATTGTTTCATTTAAAACTTACTGCATCTATTGTAATCGATTAAATGCAAGTAAATCATCTATCAAATTAACATGACTGACAAGCATCCTTTTACAGCAGAATCTTGTAATGCCCAATTCCTTAAATATTTCATCTGCAGATTTGCCTTCGATTTTCATTCTTCTGTAATCTTCCCACTTATCTGCAATAAGTTTACCACACGTGAAACATCTTATAGGTATTATCATGTTTATTTCCTCAAATTAAAATTGAAATTATTATGTTCTTATTTTTCTTGCTTCCCTTTCGCTTTCTTTAAGCACCAAAACATCGTTCAATCGGACGGGGCCTTTAATATTGCGTGTCAATATTCTATTTTTATCTTTTCCATCAAGTATTCGGACTTTTGCCTGCATAATCTCACCTGTTAATCCAGTTCTGCCGATGATTTTTATAACTTGTGCATGACAAGATTCATCTTCCAATTGTGCTATATCTTTCTTTTTCCCACGCGGACTCAAATCTTAATTACAACCCCTACTTTTTAATCTCTTCAACGTCTTTTATGATTGACTTCAAAGCATCTTTAAAGCCTTTAGGAATATCTAATAAAGCAACAGCTGCGGTTGGAAC
>WJKO01000215.1 GCA_014729055.1 Promethearchaeota archaeon
ATCGATAGTTCTGAATACAAGCATTATATTTTCGGGCTACTCTTTCCCAAGTGTTTATCTGACCAATTTGAGGCGGAATATAACAATGTTAAAAAAGCTGGAACTTGTACAATTTATAAGACTGATCGCTATTACGAATTCAGATAAAAAAGCATGCTACTTCTACAATAAAATAGAAAATAAGAGTTTTAAATGGATTTCATATAACTATGAAGTGGAACCACAAATTATCAAAGATCATAATAGATTGAAAGAATTCTTCTCAAAATGGCGTATATATCAATTCAAGACTACCTAAACGCATCTATTGACTTATTTATATATTCAACATAGTCTACTTTTTAGTAAAAAAAATCTTCCAGAGTCTCAAGATTATTAATACAAGTTTTTTCTCTGTGTATTAGTGTATTTTTCGATGTGTATTAAATTAACTGAAAAGAAAAAAATGTATATTCTCTTGACATTATTTATTGCTCTCATATTATTATTGAGTTTCTTTATAATTGCAGGTTTTTTCCGTGTTCATTTTAATCCATTTGAAATATCAGAATATCACAATATGAATATATCCACCTCGGAAGACTATGAATCTAATGAAATTCAGATTTCTTTAAATAATAATTTCTGGTTACCTCAATGTATGTTAATTCTATCTTTTAAAGCAGAAAATGAAATCGATTTCTATATTTTCGACTTGGAACAAAGAGCGATAAATAGCGAGAATTTATATGACAATTATGATGATGAAATAACACGATATATTTATAAAGCTATTGGGGATGAATACAACCATGAATGTATCGAATTATCTATCGAGCGAAATACAACAGAATTTTATGTATATGTAGATGATAAAAACAATCCAACCGCGACTCATATCGAATATAACTTGAATTTTGTTATAATCCCAGATCCAGTATTAAATCTTTGTTTTCTTTTTGCGGATTATATTATAATACTTATAATTGTTATATTTATTTTGTTATATGGACGGGAATTTGCGCATCCAGAAGAACGTATTGAAAATCTCGCTTATGATGAATTTAGTTTTCAGCAAGATGAACTTTTTCAAAATGATTTCTTGATTGACTATCGAGAAGAATTACTTGATGAGTATTTTACCGTTTATATATTGAAAAAACATGAATTGTATAGAGCAGCTATCATTAAAATGTGTTCTATAATTGAAATACTTATTATCTTCTGGGGAATTCAAAAGACAAATGAAAATCCGCGAGATAATAATTTACAAAAGGGTACCTTCACAGATAATCGTCCACAGTTATATAAGATGTTAGAATATATAATTAATCATGGAATTAAGGATTATCCAGAAATCGGAAACGGGAATACGTGGAGAACCGTCCAAGATCTATTTAGACAAGCACGAAACACCGTTCATTTAAACAATGTGTTAATATGGAAAAATAATTTAGACGATAATGATTTCAATAATCTTGAACCTAAATTCAATAAAATACTAAAACTTTTTCAAGAGATGGAAATGCAGAATGATTAATTGTTACTTGATTGCTCAAGAGACTCATTATTACTCATAATTCGATAATATCAGTAAGTCCGTAAATTTGTCTATACAATACCAATCTAAGTGTTGAAAGAAATGAAAATTCCCATGGTTATGAAAAAACTGATAAAAAGGTTCCGCGAAACCTTTTCAGATAAAAATGTAGTAGGAGATTATTGTTTTACTAATTTAGAAGATTTAAGTGCCCCCTTACAAATATTCATCTTATCAGTACATCATAAAGAGACTTATATTCAAATTATAATTTTAGAGCACAATGAACTTGACGAAGACGAAAAAATAAAGATTGATGGTCCTTTTAGTCTATTTGGTCAAACAGAGGAATTAGAACGGGTAATTCATCAATCTAAATATACAAAACATTATGAAAATAAATTATTATCGTACCGTAAAGCAATTAAATCTAAACAGAATTCAGACAAGATATCTGCTAGTTGGTATGGAAGTGAAAAAATGGCAATCTGGACATGGTTCAATATGCAAAACCAAGATGTAGATGAAATTTTCAATTCATTATATAAAGATCCAAAGCATTTAGCGATGATTAAACAACGTCATTTGTCAAAAAAGCAAAATAAAAAACAAAATAAGAAAAAAAAGAAATTAAAAGGATTCGGTTTAGAAATCAACCCAGCAATATGGATCGGTAACATTCCTAAGCCCACTCTAAAAGAAAAACTACATAACACCAGTCTCATCAGATATATAGAAACGATTATCGATACAACTTATAAGAAAAAGAGAATTCTTATTAAGAATAACGGTTTCATGGCAATAATTGAGAAAGATAAAGAAACAGCATTAAATTATTTGAATGAAATTATAAGTATAATGATGATTTCTGGTATAGATTTACGATCAGGCAAAGAGAATCAATTATATGATTATCAAGTTGATGAAGATAGGGCTCACGAATCAACAAGTATATCGGGGTTAAGATCTGGTTTCAGAATTCAAAGAACTAAGGAATTTGCACCAATAACTGAATTTAATTTAGATTGGGGAGTCATAAAGATTACTAAACAACATATGTTAGCCATTCTAAAAAAGGCGGAAAATTTAACTAGAACCCCTTTACTTAGTACATTTTGTAAGACACTTCTGGATGCATATTCACATTATCAGAAGTCAGAATATTCCCAATCGTTTATATTAAGTTGGTCACTACTAGAACAAATAATCAATAAAAAGTTGCAAGATTTTATTTATCAAAGAGGTGTAGATAAGAGGCGTGAAAACAAATTGGATAGATGGAATCTGGACACTAAAATAGAAAATCTATCACTTCTCCTCTTAATTACAGATCAAGATTACAATGATATTATGACCTTAAAGCATAAGCGAAATTCATTTATTCACAATTTGAATCCCATAGAGAAAGAAGATGCAGAAAATTGCCTTATACAAGTAAAGAACTTTGCAGCAATTATGAACGAAAATCTGCTCCCGAGTTTTAAGTTGTGATTATTGTTTATTTGTTGGTGCTATGAATAGAATTTAAATGAAAGTTTTATGAATATTTGGTGCCTTAACTAATCTCAGTAAAAATGTTTTGCCCTCAAAAAGTGACGTATTTTTAAAGATCGCATATTTGTTAGGCATTCCTAATACGAATTTGGTATCATTGTTATTTCCCAAAGCCTTTCTC
>WJKO01000216.1 GCA_014729055.1 Promethearchaeota archaeon
ATAATCTGTTGCTTTTTTGAAACCTATCGGTTTATATTGTTTGATATAATCCTCCAAAAAAATCTTAATGCTCGCCGTTTTACTAGAATTAATAGACTAATTCTAGTGTTTCTCTAGATTTGAATTTTAACCGGAATAAATTGTTAAACTTCTTGCACAAATCGGCATATAAGCTTTCCTTTTTTATCTCCAATTTTTATAAGAAAGATTGAGAGACATCAAAAAATATGATAACACAAACCAATAATAAAAAGTTCGTTTGCACAAGACTATAAGCTTGGTGTTGGAGCGGATATTTCGTGTTATAGATATAGGTCGTCAAGATAGATTTAAATTTATCCGCTCAACTTTTTATAAAGGCGCAAAAGGTGCAATATTGGTTTTTGATTTATCAAAACCATCTACTTGGGAAAATATGAAAGACTGGATGAATGAGATTAAGACATATGGAGGAAATATTCCCTTTTTAGTAATTGGCAATAAATTAGAACTACTTTCTAAAATAGTACAAGTAATTGATAGAGAAGCATGTAGATCGGTTGTTGAAGATTGTGGCAATCTCTATATCGAGACAGAATCAAATGAAAGTTTGAAAGTTTTTGACGCGGTTGCAAAATTGACACAGAGAATATTGGAAAAAGAGACTTAGATTCGTTTTTTAAGGTCTGAAAGATAGGTTAATTTAGATAATATTGAGAATGTTGATTCTAAGTTATAAACAATCGGAAGATAACAATCATGTTTGTTAGGCCGCTCTAACTCCTCGGAAAAGTTTGTTTTAAGTTCACGAAAACCACCAAATAATTGTAGCAGGACAGGGATATCAGGATGATTTTTAACCAATCTGCGTAATGATTCATAGTCTAAAATGGTTCTTCGACCCGCAATACTGCAAAAGATAATTATATCAAATAATTTCGAGTTCAAAAACACATCTATAACCTTATTATACGCTTTAGTTCCAATTTGCTCGATGGAAGCCCACATATCAATAGGATGATCTATTTCTGCCCATGGCGGGAAAATTGTCTTTAATTCTGTTATCATCTCATCTGTTAATTTAGGCACCTCAAAACCGAAAATTTCTGCAAAATCGGCAGAAAGTACACATCCCGCGCCTGAGATACTAATTAAACCAATATTGTTTCCTTTAGGCAGACTTATATTTGTTGCTAGCTTTCCCGCCAATATAAGTTCAGGAAATGTATTTACTTGGATTATTCCCAATTGTTTACTCATTCCATCCAATAGTTTAGAGTTGGCTGCAAGCGAATTTGTATGGCTCTGTATTGCTTTTTGACCTAGAGTAGATCTTCCGGAATTTAGTAGAATGATAATTTTATGATGGTTAAAAATTGCATCCTTGCATAATTCATAAAATCTTCTTCCATTATTAAGCCCTTCAAGATAGAAAGCAATAGCTTTCGTATAGGGATCAGAAATCAGGTATTCTAAAACATCACATTCATCAACATCGAATTTATTCCCTATTGCTAAAATCTGGGAAATCCCTACATCTTGTGATTCGAAGAGATCAACAAAATAACCAGAAACAACTAAGCCCGTCTGTGCTACAATTGAAAGATTATTCTTATTCTGATGTAATATTGGTTTTTTCTTAAAATCCATGATACCTGTGAAAAATCCGTTAATATTGTTGAAAATTCCGAGTGAATTCGGACCGATTATTCTTGTTCTATATCCATTCTTCTCTTCATATTCATTCAGAATATTGGTTATTTGTATTTTCTTTTGAGTTATTTTATCTTCTGAATTGCCAATATTTCCCGATTGAATTAAAATACATCTAACTCCATGCATTACACACTCACAAACGGTGTCAGCAACGTATTTTACGGGCAAAGAAATTATCGCCAAGTCAATATTAGAGCGAGCTGGTTCATTTATTTCATCAATTCGTTTAATGCACTTTATATCTGAGATTGATTCAGCTTTAGGATGGATAATATAGAGATTGTCTGGTTCAAATTCACGAACATTCAACAACATATAATGACCAGATTTATCGGGATTTCTACTCACGCCAAATAAAATAATCGATTTTGGATCAAAGAAAGATTCTAACATGCTATCCTACCTCTTCTATTTTATTCAATTCATCGTTTTTTTCTCTGATTATCATCAATTCAATTGCTTGTCTATCTGCATCCTCCCAAGGTATTGGAAATTTGTTATGTAATGGGGAAACATCTGTCAGCCAGTTAGAGAATTTAGAAATAGGAACAAAAAAGATTTTACTAGGACCGGATATTTTAACTGCTTCATTAAAGATTTTTAGACCATAATCATCCCATCCGCCGAAAAAAGAATAAAGCGATATGAAACAGAATAGAAAACAAACCACAAAGGCAAAAAGTACCGTAATGATCCCGGCAACATATATACCCATAGTGCCTCCAATAAGATTAATAATCCAATTGTGAACTGTAAAGAGCCAGAGCTTACCTACACCAAACGTGATTAATGCGGGAAAGATAGGTGCTATAAACGCTTGCCAAACTGGAATTTCTAACTTTACTACGTTTTTATGTATGAAAACCCATCTTATTAACATGAATCCGAAATCTGCTACGAAATTCCCCATTGGCAATATCCAAATCATTGCAACAATTCCATATTTCTGAGGAATTTGGGTTACACTAAGATATAACCAAGTTGTAATTAAACTAGCAATGTTATGAGAAATGTCCATTAAGGAATTAAAGAGCTGATGGTTGGTCATGGTGAGTATTTGTTTACATGTTCCATCCAATCCTTCAACTAATATCGTATGTAAGACATTCGGCACTATAAATGGTATTGCTAAAAGATATGTTTGTAAATCATTCCCAGAAAAGATTAAGTCTAACAAGGCGGGAAAAAAGGTCATTACCACTATACCAATACCCATTGTAAAAAATCCGTACCATTTGAAAATCTGCGCAATGTAATATTGGGTCAATTTCTGGCGACCGTTGTTGTAAGATTCGGATAAACCACCCTTTAAATTTATACCCTCAGAACGTTTGGTTATGTTTGCGAGTTCATCCGCTGTTTTATTAAGCGTTTGAAGTGTCAAATAAGCTGGTACAGCTTCATACCAAGCAAAGAAAACAAAAAATCCTGTTATTGATGAAAAAAGTCCGGGAAGCGATACTTGGATACCATATATAACCGAGGTTCTTATCACATCCTTCCCCATTCTAGGGATAAATGTATCCGTGAGAGAGAAACCCATCTTTTTCAATATACGTTTAAAATAAAGAGCTGCTATAAACATATTAATAAAATCATCAATATATGTTCCTACTGCGAAACCTATTGCAAGACCCATTATTCCACCAATCTTTGGATTTGATTCACCCCATATTCTACCAAGAACAACAAATACAATCTCTAAACCTTTTGTAATAATGTCCCTAGAAAAATAGATCTGGGCTTCTTTATCAAACTGCTGCAATCCTTTTATACATTTCATAAACATATCGAGCATTGCAGGATATTCACGAGTAAGCATAATTAACATCAACCATTTTGCATATTCTAAACCAGAATCCGCTTTTAACATGAAGAGAATATACCATGATAACGATGTTACCAAAATTAAGCCAGTTAACATTTGATACCAAATATAGAAGCGAATATATTCGAGCATCTTATGTGGATTTTTAATTCGCCATTCAGCTAAAAATCGTTCGATAGCAAATTGTGTAGGAATGTTGAAAATAAACTGTATAAAAGAAAATAGAATCATAGCGGAATCTGCATATCCTTTCGCCGTAGGATAGGGATATACCTTTTCTAAAAGGGTGCCAAATAGAGCAAATATTACAACACCCCCCAAAATTGCGAAGAAAAATTGATAAAAGTACCCTCCCAAAGGACGAGCATATCCGATTCTATCAAAATTATCAATATTTTCCAATTTTTCATCCTTGAATCGCTGTATTTCCTCATCACTAATCTCGTAGCCGATATAGTCACTAGAGGCAGGTTTAATTGAGTATTTCTTTAGTGATTTAAAGAATCGCTTTATTTTATCCTTAACGGAGTTCTTTTGTTTCTGAGTAGTCTTGATATTTGATTCTTCGCTTAAATCATCCATGACATAAAATTAGTTCAAATTTATTTCAAATTTTTCAAATTTATTTAAATATCTTAAATTACAAATACAACATATAATAAATACAAAGTAGATTGAATTTAACGGATTGGGAATAAAATGTCTAAAGAAGGATTTATACCACTATCTAACCAACTCGGAATACCCGGATCTTCTTATCGATTGCAATTAGGTCAAGTTAACGAAAAGTGGGCTGTTCGGCTAGCAAAAGGGCGAGAGATTCTTGACAGCAAAGTATTTGAAAAAAAGGATGAACCACCTAATGCAAATGAAGTCGTGGGATGGGTATTGCAAGTTCTTGTTATACCTAATATAAACCCCTATCAAATTGCAAAAAGTGTGGGTTTTATCAGGCAAGAAGCAATACGAAGATCGGAAGAACTTAAACAAAAACCGGCAATATCCATTAAAGAAGCAAAAGAAGCTAAACTCGAAGAGATTCCAGAAGAAGCAAAAGAAAAACTTAAGGAACAAAAGAAAGGTAAAGGTTGGGTTAAAGAAGAGGAGAAAAAGCCAGCAGCAGCAACGGCATCAGCAGCAGAACCCAAGAAAGACAAGTCTTCTAAAAAGAAGAAAAAGAGAACACTGCCTTCTATACCAACATCTTCAAGCAGTTCAACGGCTGCCCCAGCAACAACGGCATCAGCAGCAGAACCCAAGAAAGCCAAAGTAGAGAAAGCAGCCACAAAAGTTGATGAGAACACATATATTGTTAAAGTTCCGAAGGGCGTTAAAAAATTAATAATTGAATTTGAATAAAAAGAAGTTAAAATAACCAATAGAAGTTTGGTTTGTTTTTTATTTTTTTGTTTTTTTGTTGTTTGTTTTTATTATATGCCTGATAATAAGAATTAGAACTCCACTGACAAACATTGGTATTGAACTAATGATAAAAACATTTGTTGGAGAAGACTCAGCTTTTAATATCAAACCTAATGATGCAAATAATCCTTTACTTATTGCGAAAACCATTAAAAATAATTGATAGATAGTTCCTTTCATTTGCTTTCGCAATATCTGCGATAGATACATAAACACATTGAGGAATAAAATATAAGTTATTCCAGAAAGCAATTGTATCACAATTGTAACAATAATTAATTCTGAAAGGTTAAGTATAGGGATTATAAGATAATATATTCCAAAAATCACTAATAGTAGGGAAAGATATTTTTGTGAACTCAGAGCTTTTTTATCCTTTCCCTCCCCGATTTTTATGGCAATTAAATATCCTACAATCATTAAAATTGATAATAATCCGACCCATAAACTGAATACTGCAAATTCATCTGCTCCAAAAGTGTCTCGAATATATGGTTCATATACCCAATCAGACAACATATCTCCATTAAGCAACAGAGCAAAAAATAGCGTCAGAATCACAACTAATTTTTGATTTTTTAGATGTGGATTGGATAGTTCTTCTTTATTTTTTGTTTTATCTTGCAACTTGGATTCAGATTCTTCAGCTTCTTTCTCAATATTTTTGATTTTGCCCAATCTATTTTCTTGCATCTTTATTATTAACACCAATATGGGTACAGCTATAATACCACAGCCCAAAAAAAGAGCACTAAATCCACTCAGATCTGAATATACTTCAATCCCTCCAAATATCATTGTGGCAATAATATTACCAATATTATTAGAGACCATGAAAAATGCCGTTGTTTTCTTTCTTTCCTTAGAAGTATGCAATGAATATACCATTAAACTATCAATAATTGCATCAAAAAGAGTTGTACCCAAATAGGCCAGAAAAATCATTAGCGAGAACAAAAATAAATATTCAACAGGTGGGATAATTCCAGCAATAATGATTGAAACTATAAACAATACAACGCCAGTAATCATGTAATATTTTCTGTAATAAGGTTTTGTATCTGCTCGATCACTCAAATTTGCAAAAACAGGCTTTAAGATTATAGGCAATTTTGAGAATAACGGAATCCAAAATATAAGCATACTAGTTAATTTCAATTCATTTTCTAAATAAACTGGTAAAAACATGGACCAAAATCCACCAAACATACCTTGAACTAAATAAGATAAAACATACAATTTCATATTTGAATTCTTTCTGTCATCTTTCATATTTCTTCACTCTTCATTTTAAGATAATTAATATTTTTTTCATTGTTTCTCATTATATATTTGTATTTGTTACTTTTAAAGCAAAAAATATGAATGAGGAAAAACGAAATAAAACTGAGAGAATATGAACGAAAAAAATTGGAAATATATCAAGAAATTACCACAAAAAGATCAAGATTTAATCGACCAGATTGTTGAATTAAAAAAATCAAGAAACGTGCTTCTTTTGGCTCATAATTACCAGCGCGAATCTGTCCAACTCATCGCAGATATATTAGGTGATAGTCTAGCTATGGCAAGATCTGCTCAAAAAGAAAAGGATGCCAAATATATTTTAGTATGTGGTGTTAAATTCATGGCAGAAACAGCTTCAATATTAAATCAAGATAAAAAGATAATATTTCCTGAAAAAAGCAGTATCTGCTCTATGGCAGAATATGTCGACGCCGAGAAAATAAAAAAATATAAAGAAAACAATCCAAATGTACCAGTCATATTATATATTAACTCTACTGCAGAATCGAAAACGCAAGCAGACGTTGTATGTACTTCCTCTAATGCAATAATTATTGCGAAAGCGATGAAAAAAGAATTTAATTCGGATAAAATTGGATTTAGTCCTGATAAAAACCTTGGTCGTTACGTTGCAGAAAAAACGGGTATTCCAACAGATATTATCCCAAAGGAAGGTAACTGCTATGTGCATAATCAATATAATATTGAACATCTAAACCGTGCTAAGCAGAAATTACCTGAGGGAAAACTCTTAGCACACCCAGAATCTCCGAAAGAAATTTTAGACAAGGCTCATTTTATCGGTTCAACTTCACAAATAATAAAATATACTAAACAGCATCCCGAGATAAAGAAAATAATTATAGGAACGGAAAACGGAATAGTTGATTTACTCAGTAGAGAATACCCCGATAAAACAATAATTCCGCTATGTGAAGATGCAATCTGTAAAGGTATGAAACAAATTACTTTAAAATCGATTTTAAACGCTTTAAAGAATCTTGATGCGGGGGAATATAGAATAAAAGTAGACAAATGGATAGCGGATAAATCAATAGACGCTATAAACAAAATGATGGAATTATCGAAGACTATAAAGTAGTTGTTAATGACCAATAATTAATCATTAATTAATTAGAATCAGAATATTTCCACATAGTCTTATTTTTCATATCATACAATTCTATTCCTATATTTTTAAGGTCGTCTCTTATCTTATCAGCAATATCGTAGATTTTTTTCTCTCTTAATTGTGAGCGGACATCAATTATTGCGTTCATCAATTCGGATATCGTTTGTTGTTTTTCGCTTATTAATTCGTCCATTCCGTCTATTTGTTTACCATAAACACCTAATTCTTGGATCTCTCTGTCAATAAGTATTCCAAATATATTTGCAAAATCAATGATGAAATTTAAGATCATTTTTTTAATCTCTTCATCAATATTTCTTTCAAACTCGAAAATGTGTTTGTTAACCATTTTTATGAGCTGATATATCTGTGCTAGCGCTTTTGATGTATTCAGATCGTCGTCCATACTTGATATGAATTCAATCTTTAGTTTTTGGATAGATTTCATCATTTCAACTTTATGGTCGTTTTCCATCTCCGCATTTTTAAATGGCTTGATTGTCTTATAGAATTCTTTAATTTTCTCTAAGGCCGTTTTTGCCTCTTCTAAGCTATCAGTGGAATAGTTGATCGGTGTTCTATAATTAACAGAACTTAGAAAGAACCTTATAACTACTCCATCATAAGATTTTAATACATCATTTACTGTGAAGAAATTATTTAGAGATTTGGACATTTTCTCATTATCTATATTTACAAAGCCATTGTGGACCCAAAATCTCGCCAGCTTAGTCCCAAATGCAGCATAAGTTTGGGCTATTTCGTTGGTGTGGTGTGGAAATATTAAATCTTTTCCTCCTCCATGAATATCTATCAGTTTATCTAAGTGTTTATACGCCATCGTACTACATTCAATATGCCAACCTGGTCGCCCATTACCGTAGGGGGATTTCCAACTTGGCTCTCCTTCTTTGCTTTTTTTCCATAACACAAAGTCATCTTTACATCGTTTGTCTGAATCTGCTAATACGGAATCTTGGTCACCTATGGTATTTTCTTCATCAAGCGGTTCATATACACAAGATTTCTTATTTTCTTTAGGAGGTTTTCTCATAAAGAGGGTATAATATTCTTTGTATTTTGTCACATCATAGTAAACGCTATCATTAGAAACGTAAGCGTATCCATTATCCTTTATAATCTTAATAAAATCTAGCATTGCAGCAATAGTCTCAGTTGCAAGGGGTTTAACATCTGGAGGAATAACATTTAATTTAAGCATTACATCCTCATATTCATCAATATATTTTTTTGCAAGCTTTTTAATTGAAATGCCGAGCTCATTACTTCTATTAATCATTTTGTCGTCTATATCCGTGTAATTGGACACAAATTTAACGTCAAACCCATTAAAAAGAAAATACCGTCTTAAAATATCAAAACTGACTGCTGCTCTTGCGTGTCCAATGTGAGGACTATCATACACAGTTGGACCACATACATAGATTAATACTTTGTTTTCGTTAATAGGTTTGAATTCTTGCTTTTTCTTGGCAAGGTTATTATATAATTTTAGCATTTCTTCATCCACAATTCCTATAAAGTCATATCTTCATAAGCTCATAAACTCATTAAATTATTTTCATTTTAAAAAGACTAAAAATTTATGCTATAATTCGGTAGATTTTTTTTTCGATGATTCATGAATTAAAATAATTAGATTAGAATTATAAGTGAAAAATAAATGTCAGAACAAGAACAAGCAATTTCAGAATGGCCTGATTCTAAGAAGATCCATGAGTCGCTCGATGCTCTCGTTGCTCAGCCCATGTGGGAACTTAATAGAGATTATCTCAAAGAAGTGCTAAAATGGTTTGACACACATTGCAGTAAATCCAAAGCGATGATTGAAAAAGCAAAAAAAATAATCCCTGGTGGCGTGCAACATAATCTTGCTTTTAATTACCCTTGGCCTTTGGATATTACTAAAGCAGAAGGTGCTTATCTTTACGATGTTGATGGTAACAAATACATTGACTTTTTACAAGCGGGAGGTCCAACATTATTGGGTAGCAACTATAAACCCGTTCAAGAAAAAGTCATTGAGATCATTAGAGAATGTGGCCCTATTACAGGATTATTTCATGAATATGAATATAAATTAGCAGAAATAATTAATCAGTATATGCCTGCGGTAGAGAAGTTTAGAGCCTTAGGAAGCGGCACTGAATCATCAATGGCTGCGATTAGAATTGCACGAACAGCAACAGATAAGCGAAAAATAATTAAAGGGGGCGGATCATATCATGGATGGAATGATCAAGTTGCATATGGAATGCATATCCCTGGCAGTGGTGCTGCTGAAGCAGATGGCATTCCAAGAGGATGTTATAAAAACACTCAAGAATTTGTACCGCATGATATTGAAGCTCTTGAAAAAATGTTGAAGAAAAATGATAAAAAAGGAGGAACTGCGGCGGTACTTCTAGAACCCATAGGTGCAGAAAGTGGAACGGTTCCCGTTTTGAAGGATTGGAACAAACAAGTTGCAGAATTATGTGAACAATATGGAACACTCCTTATCTTCGATGAAGTTGTCACAGGTTTTAGGTTGGGAATGGGCGGAGCTCAAGGGTATTTTGGAATTGAACCAGATCTTACAATCTTCGGAAAGATTGTGACCGGTGGATATCCAATGGCTGGTGGGGTCGGTGGAAAGGAAGAATACATGGAATACGTAGCAGCTGGTGTTGAAGCAGGTAAAAAACGAGCTTACGTTGGAGGCACATTATCTGCGAATCCTATGAGTTGCTGTGCTGGATATTGGGCAATTAAGGAGATAGCACGAACAAAAGCGTACTTAAAAGCGGGTAGAGCGGGTGACAGAATTACTAAAGGTTTACAGGAAATTATTGAAAAATATCAGCTTCCTTACGTTGCATTTAATCATGCATCAATTTGCCATTTGGAGACAAGTGGTTTGATGAATATTGATATTATGGATCCAATCCAAAGTAAACAGATTACGGCACGAAAGGATATGCTTCACGAGATGGGCGCAGCATATACGACTAAAGGAATCATTACTTTGGCCGGTAGTAGAATATATACAAGCATGGCAGACAATGATGAGGTAATTGATAAAGCCCTGGCAGGTTTTGACGAAGTTATGTCTCATGTAGAACCTCCAAAGAAAAAATAATCACATTCTTGTTTCCATTTTTTTACTTCACTTTTTTTTGATTTTAGATTTAATATACGCTACAATTTCTTCATCTATATCGTAATATTGAAATACTAGATTGTTTAATTTTCCTTCAAGATTCTCAAGATTTTTGGTAAGTGCCCCTTTACTTCTTTCTGATATTATTGATTTCACAATATCAACAATCTTTTTTTGCTGATCACTTGAAGCTTTAAAAATGGGTATTTTCTTGATATTGCTTAAAAGAATGCGAGGAAACAAATGTTTCTCACGAAATAATATCATATATAAAAATTGAATCAATTTTGAATTCAGAATCCCTAAAATATAATGGATGTCATAGGTAATATCTATAATTATTAGATTATATACCGTTTGAAGTGTTACATATTCACCTATATCATCAATTGCCGCATGAATTTCCTCGCCCAGTTGTCTTATGACAATTTTAGGAGAAAAATAAAGAGGTAAGTTGTTTTCTTTTCTAATATTTTTTTGAGAAATATAAGTATTCTTAAAATCAATAAAAAATCTCTTCACATTCGCTCCGCTGAGAATCTTCTTGTGGTCCGTGTTGGAATCTTTGGTTATATAATCTGACCCTTTTCCAATTTCCTCCCCTCTATGAATCTCTATTATTTCACTAAGCGCTATAGTATTCTCATTAATTTTAGATAGAAAGTTTTTTATTTCTGGTTCTGCAAAAATAATTCTATATTTCGGAATTTTTAACAGATATTCTTGAGATATAAACACCCGTGCACCCTTTTTGTGTGAAAATGAATTTAAATCTTGATATTTACTAAAAGGAAATTGATTCATTAAGGATTTCGTCTTTTCAAACAAGATGATTGAATTAGAGACATTGATATCATCGAATACACCAGAAACATGATCTATCCCAATAATTTTGGTATTTTCAAGAAGAAATCTTCTTATGGGTGCAAAATGGTTCCTTCCGATAAAGGAATCAGGAATTATAAATCCAAACAATCCATTTAATTTCATACAATTATAAGCCTGCTCGATAAAAAGGCTATATAAATCAAATTGTTTGATTGCGGTATTATAATCACACTTTAAACCTTTCTTATAATCTCTGGATATATCTTTTGAGCTTATATATGGAGGATTTCCGATGATAATATCGAAAGCTTCTATATCATCCTTGGGTTTCAGAAAGTCATCATTATATATGTTTTTACTAATTGTTTGCCAACATTTAGCAATATATCGCCTCTTGTAATCTTCTGAATTACTAATTATATAATCTTCTGAAGTATTATTTAATAGAAATACAAGAATAGAGATTTTACAAGTCTTTAGCGTTAAATTATCAATTTCGATTCCGAAGATATGATTGAATATTTCGTAAGTTTTCTCATACAAAACGCTTTCGATTGTGTTAATCAGAACTTTAACGTCTTCTAAATTATCGTAGTGCTTCAATTCATTAAGAAGAAATGAATATTTATTGCAGATACAAGTAAATGCCTCTTCAAGAAAGATGCCAACACCACAAGCAGGATCCAGAATCTTGATAGAAAATAAGTTTTCATTTAATTTTGAGTCTACTTCTTTCTTTTTTTCTATATGCTTTAGAATATTTCCTATCGCTTTATCAAAATACGGATTGATCGTTGCTTTACAGATATATTTGGCAATAATGCGCGGTGTGTAAAATGCACCCTTGTCTTTTGGTTGTTTGAGTATAAATTTAGTATGAAAATTTTTTATGAAATCCTTATCTCTATCCATTATCGAAACACAAGATTCCGAGTTTTTTATTAAAAAGTTGGATATTTCTTTTTCTATTTGATCTAGCAACCAAAAATCGTTTCCAATTAAATTTTCTCCCTTATTAATTCTTGAGATGAACTTATTCAGGCTTCTGGGATAGATAATCTTATTTTTACTTTTTAATAATTCCTCTTTAAAATGTACAGTGTTGTGAGCCATTCGTAGATTATCAAAGTTACAACCAAGAATTCGGCAGATTTTGAGAACAATCAAGAGTTCTAAAACATAAAATAAAGACTTATTAGGTTTCATTTTGTTGAGATGCCCCTCTAAAAACGCAAAAAAGTCTTTATTATTCATTAATGATCATATAGAACGATGAGAATTTTATTATTTTTTTCTAAAATTCTTTTAAAAGAGAAAAACCAAATAAAGTATAGGTGAGAAAAATGTTTAATGAGAGATTAAAAATTGATGAAGTTGACAAAATGATTATAAGATTACTGCAAGATAACCCCGATATGACTCACTCCGAAATTAGTGAAAAAGTAAATAAGAGTCAACCAGCAGTGGGAGCACGTATCATAAAATTAAGAAGAAAACATCTCTTAGAAACTCAAATCGGCGTAAACTTTAAGGAAGTTGATATTAAATTAGCGAAAGTAGAGATGTTGACAAAAGACGTATCCAATATTTTAGAAAAGATTAGACAATGTCCCTTTGTACTACATGCGTTTAAAATAAGCGGTAATACAAATCTATGTGTCCTTATATGCGCCCCTGATATCAAAACGATTGACGATATGGTCGATTTATGCTTCAGAAATGACGATGACATAGTGACAGTTAATATTAGTTATATTATATCTTCTGTAAAAGATTTAATCTTGCCGATAAGTTTTGAGATAGAACATTTTGATGAATTTGGGTGTGGTAGAGACTGCATGATTCGGAAAGGCGAAACCGAAAAATTGAAGGCGCTTATCAGAGAGACTCAAGAAAAAGCCTTAAAAGAGTCAAAATAAAAAGATTCTTAAAATATATTTCAATTCAATTTTAGGGATAAAATCCCCTATATCTTATTGCCTTAGCTAATCTATCCACAGCGATCAAATATGCTGCTAAACGAAAGCTAATATTTCTTTCTTCTTGCATACGATATACATTATCGAACGACTCTAAAATAATGTTTTCTAACTCATTGTTTACTCGTTTTAAACTCCACCTAATAGCAGCTAAGTCTTGCACCCACTCAAAATAAGAACAAATAACACCCCCTGCATTGGCAAGAATATCGGGAATCGCTTCAATATTGCGTTGCCGTAAAATAATATCTGCTTTCGGGGTTGTAGGACCATTAGCTCCCTCGATTATGTATTTGCATTGTAAACTTTCAGCATTATCTTCCGTAATCTGGTTCTCAACTGCACAAGGGCAGAAAAAGTCACATTGGTGCCCCAATAGTTCTTTATTTGTTATTCTTTCATTTTTATTATAATTCTTTAAATTCTTATTTACAGAAATGTAATCCAACATTTCTCTAATGTCTAATCCGCTTTTATCAAAATAACCTCCCGTAATATCTGATATTCCTATTACTTTTACATCCCAATCTGCTAGATTTTTAGCAAGGGAACTCCCTACATTGCCGAAACCTTGTATGATGATCTTTTGGTCTTTTAAGGTTAAATTTCTCCGCTTACAGAATTCTCTCAGAACGAAGGCAACACCCAAGCCAGTCGCATCTGATCGACCCAGACTCCCTCCGATCTCCACAGGCTTACCCGTAACAACACTTGGTGTTGTTGTTCCGACTTGCATAGAATAAGTATCCATTATCCACGCCATTGTCTGTTCATTTGTATTCATATCTGGTGCCGGTATGTCTTTATTTGGACCTATAACATCGATTATTGCAGACGTAAAACGTCTTGTGAGTCTTTCTAGCTCATTATCTGACATTGTTGAAGGATCACATGTGATTCCACCTTTAGCTCCACCCAATGGTAGGTTCGCTAGGGCACATTTAAATGTCATCCACATCGCAAGTGCTGTCACTTCATCCATGTCAACTTCGGGAGCATATCGAACGCCCCCCTTTCCAGGTCCGCGCACATCACTATGAAGAATCCTATAACCTCTAAACATTTTAATTTCCCCATTATCCATCTTTACTGGACAATTAACTGTTAATATCTGCTTAGGATAATTGAGATATTCTAATATATTTTCTTCAATTTCCAAATAGTCGCCTGCTAAGCGCAGCTGCTCACGAGCATTCTCCAAAGCGTTTTTTTTCTCCATTTTTCTCAATCAAAATAAAACAAGTTAGACTTAAAAATTTAAGTACAATTGAATATTCAAAATTTAAAAAATTATAAAAATGAATCTTTTTGAATTATTCTATGTTATTTCATTTATGCAAACAGCATTAGGGAAGGTTATAATTACCCCACCTAAATTTCTTGGCGGTTATAAAGGGCATCCTATGGCAGGATACACTCCTATGCCAACATGTAAAGGAAAATATGATGATATTTATGCACATGCTGTATTATTTAAAGAAAAAGCCTTGGACAATGTAAATAAATATTTTCTAATTATTTCTATGGATGTCTTACAACTTCCCATGTTATATACTGAATATATTAAAGAAAAAATCGAAGAAAAATATCAAATCCATCCCAATCAAATCTTGATTCATGCTACTCATACTCATAAATCTTTCTGCATGACCGGAATGTTTGCATTTGGCGGCAATTATCCTGGTATTATAAAAGGTATCTTCCGCGGATCCTATCATAAATGGACGGACAAATATCGGGTGTGGATTGCTAAACAGATTGTGAAATTAATTGGGCATTTAACAAAAAAATTAAGACCATCAAAGATCGGATGGTGTAGCCAAATACTTCATAAGCCCATAGCGAGAAATCGCGTTTTTGGAACTAGGATGGATCAGCCCATGAATATAATCTCAATAAAAGATAAGAATACTAACGAGATATATGGGATTATATGTAATTATGGTGCTCATCCGACCACTATGGGAGGAAGGAGTTATTTTATGTCAGCAGAGTTTCCGGGTAGATTCGTGGAATCCATAAAAAAGCGATCAAACAACAAAATTGATGGGATCTGGTTTACGGGACCTGCGGGGAATGTAGGTCCTTATTTCGGAGGATTATATAGATTAGCGAAACAACAAAAATTCATTAGAAAACCAGATGGAACTCGGGTAAAGAGACGTAAATACATTATTACAGAAAAAATGGGAGATGTTTTAGCGGAAGACGCATTAAAGTTTGCAAAAGATATACCCAATAATAATTATTATAATGAAATCCATTTTAAAGGATATATGCATAAGTTCTGGGTTCCTATGAAAAACTACGATAAACATTGGAAAACAGCCATCATTCGTTTTAACAATGCGATTGTCCATTGGGTCAAGAAAAGTCTACTTATACCAATAGCGCTCGCTCTTGCTGATTCCAATGAGCCAAACTTTCCAGGATTCGCACTTAAACATAAAAAAAGAGAAATAAATATTTATAGTGAAGTGCAATATATCAAGATTTCAGGCAAAAATGATCATAAGACGGATGAAATTGCGCTAGTGGGTGTTCCAGGGGAGCTTTTTACTGATATTGCTGACAAAATTTATAAAAACTCTTTAACAAAACCAGATCATACATTTATATTTCAGGCAAGCAATGATTGGATTGCTTATCTTTTTCCATTAAAACATTATGTATCTAGGGGAGGTTATGAACCACTAGCAAGCTTTGGACCTCTATGCGGAGCATATG
>WJKO01000217.1 GCA_014729055.1 Promethearchaeota archaeon
AGCCAAATACGAACTTTGGGAATGTTGAAAAATTAGAAGTTTCTGGTGGGGAATACACTGATGAACAAAAAATAGCATATCTCAAATTTGATTTGTCTGATATTCCAAAAGATGCAACGATTCACAGTGCAGATTTATTTTTATATACTCGTTATGGAACTCCTGATGAGGTTTTTTGTCATAACTCAGAAAACATAAATTGGAAAGAAACATCAATAACATGGAGTAATAAACCATCATATTCCGAAGAATGCATCAAAGAACTCTCTTTTTTAGGTGGATGGGATATTGACTCAACGTTTTCAGATTATCATTTCATAGAGGATTTCCTACCCTTAGGTAAGATCACACTCGTGCTTGTCCATGATGAAGAAGATGAGTATATGCCTTTTGAGTCTTTTTATTCTAGGGAAAATGAAATTCAAGGAATTAGTAGACCTCCTAAATTGACTATCGAATACTCAATTTAAATAAAAAGTAAAAATATGGACGTATAAAAAAATTTATTTAATCCAGGTTTACTAAAGTAATCTGTTCAATAAAGACCGAATTTCATATTCAGTTGCCTCTCGTTTAATACAATCCAGTGGAAAACCTTTTTCCAGTTTTTCAGGATAAGTTAAAAACATTGGAGGATCAATTAATTTAACATATTTCACTGATTCGTCAAATTTATTTTTTCTACAATATTTTTTAAGTACGTATATTTTGTTTCTTTTTAGTTCATTTATCTTCATTTAAAATTCGCTCTCCTTATTTTTGAATTTATCAACTGTTTCTGCACCGCAACGTAACTAATAATCCGATCTGGTTTCTCGGCAACAAATTTTTTCTTACTATATAAAGGTTTATTAGTCATTAAAAAAACTAAGAATCATAACGCTTATTAACCCATTAAGGCTTTGTTTATTCCCGGCAAAAAACAATGAAAAAAATTGCCGGTCTTTTTGGAAGACTTTGTAATTTTTGGTTTTGGTTTTTGCACAACCCAATTCCTTAAATTTGGATGGGGAAAAGGTGATAATAGAAAAAGAAAAAAAGAAGATATAATTACGCAACTGCTCGTCGACCAAAACAAACCAATTGCTAATTACATAAATTAAAATGTAATCTAATTATTTAAGATTATCGTTGAAATTTTGTATAGTGCTTTTTGGTTTTTTGATTACAAAGAAAATGAATAAAATATGTATTAGAGAATGTATGAATTATACTGGAAAAATAATCATATTTGCAGCAACTGTGCAAACCATCTTGATCGTTTTTGGTGGGAGTATGCTGTTTGTAGGTAATTCAATTCCAACATGCGAACAAGCAACCAATCTAATAACCACTGGTTGGAGATTGATTGGATTTGGTATTGGCTTATTCCTGATTGAATTAGCAGCATGGTTACTAATCAAATATGCAGAAGTACAAAACGGAATTTATTGAAGTCAGATTCCTACTTAGATGTTCGAGTATTAAGGAGAGTAACCGCTTGGCATATCCTAGAAAAATTAGCGTTCTCCCCTTAACAAATCGTTGATATATATGCTAAAACGCAATTATTAAACCGATATATACTGGAACCTTTTAGGGTGCATCTCATCCAGGATATATCATTTTTTTCTTTTTTTGTCAAACACTATTATGATAATTGTCGAATTATTATTTTACATCCATTCATCCAATGGTTTCTGTACCAGTCTACTCTATATTTTATTTTTTTCATTGTTCTCTTAATTTAAATCAAAATTCTTCATTTTCATCATCTTCATCTAAATCTAAAAATGATCCTGTTAAATCAAATCTTTGACCTTTTGACACTTTACCCTTTATTTTCTGATTGTATTTTATTACGGAATTTGCCTGTCGTTCAATTGTTTCAGTATATTTTGAAATATCTGCTAGTATTTGGATGAGTTTTTTATTTGTGCTTTTCAGTGTTCCTACGTCTCCTTCCTCCATGATGCGGTCATATTCTTCAGATAACATGAATCCAATGAAAAATACTTGTTTGTATGAACAAACAAAAACATTTTTTTCCGAACCAAGGGTAATAATCTCTGGAGCTACTTCTATTATTGCTTCTGGAACAGTTAAGATGCACTTATCAATCGTTTTAATGCAATTTTGGTATTTTCTTACCCGCTCAATTTCCTTTTTCGCTTTATTGATTATTTCTCTTCTGATTGATGATTTTTCAGACTGCGTTATATCTTCCTCATCTAAAAGAGAAATCTGATCCATCACATCTGGGAACTTTGAATCTATGGGTATGTTCTTTTCATCATTTAGACTCCACGCAAATTCAACCTCTCCCCCTTCTGTTTTCAGATTTGTAATAATTATGCCAGATTCAATTGCTGGAGACAAATATTCTCTTAAAATTTCCTCTCCTATCATACCTCTTGTTTTAGCCCCATAGATTGTTCTACTGAATGCCTGGATTAAATTAGAAAATTTATCTAATTGTTTATTTTGTTTTTCTGTTTCTTCTTCTCTTCTCTTCTCTTGACTTTCAAAAAATCTACTTATATGTTTTGTAAATTCTTCATATCTTTTTTCTCGCTCTTTACGTTGAGCTTCATACCCATCAAACTTACCTTTCATCTCAGCTATTTGAGTTGATAG
>WJKO01000218.1 GCA_014729055.1 Promethearchaeota archaeon
AATACAGTCCGATTGAAGAAATTAGAATTGTGAAAAAAGTAATTCACGACTCCGAAGACATTACCATAAATGATGAAGAAATTAAAAATATATTTAATTGCACTAAATGTGAAGCATGTCAAACTGTTTGTAGCCAAGGTCTCCCGCTAATTGAAATGTTTGATTGGACCAGAAGTAAAATTAATGAAAAATATGGTTTTAGAAATAAAAAACAAGAATATTTAGTTAAAAATATAATCGAAACGGGTAATCCATTTGCAGAAAAGAGTTCTCGGTTAGCAAGCGTTCCAGATGAAATTAAACGGGCTAAGATTTTTGATAAGAAAACTAACAATGGAAAGGTTCTTGTACATTTGGGCTGTATGCTGGCATATCGTCTCAAGGATATGAGAAATGATGTTTTAAAAATACTTGAATTACTTGATATTGATTATGTTCTTCTCGAAGACGAAGAATGCTGCGGTTATTTTATATGGAATACAGGAGATCACAAATCAGCAGAGAAAGTGATAAGAAAAAATGAAAAGAAATTTAAGCCTTTTTCGAAAATAATATGTGCTTGTGCTGGATGTTTCACATTTTTTAAAAGTAATTATAAGGAAAACATCAAGTTTGAGCATTTTATAGAAACAATATATCATAGATTTATAGAAATTGAAGAACGAAATGAAATTAAAATCCAAAAAGAAGCTAAGCTACAAAAGCCAGTTATTTTTCATGATTCTTGCCATTTAACTCGTCCACACGGGATAATAGATGAGCCGAGAATTATAATGAATAAAATGGGATTAAAATTGACTGAATTTTCCATGTCGAAAGATAAAGGGTTGTGTTGTGGTGCTGATGGCGGTATGCGGATAGTCAATCCAAAACTCAGTTTAGAAATCACAAAAGATAGAACTAAGGAAGCTGCTACTAAATCAAAGAAACTTTATACACTATGTCCGTTTTGTATATACAATTTTTATGAAGCTAAACAACAAGGATTGGAAATTGGTAGTTTATACCAGACTATTCGAGTTTTCTTGGAAAAAAACAGACTACTTTAAAATTCATTAACATAAAAAAATAGATAAAAAGAAATAGAACAATAGATGACAGAAGAATAGATAGAAGGTTGATATATCATTCTTCTTTATCAAAATATTTGTCATATTTGTCTTCAAAATCGACCTTTTTAACCTTAGGGATGTTAATGTCCTCAGAACTCGTTTCCATCTCGTTACTGGTATCTCTTGATTCTAACTGAACACCTGTTTTTTTATGATAATCCTTGAGAAAGTGAGCGTCTGGAAGTTCTGTTTCTATTACCGCGGTTATTGGATGTGGGACTGTACTTATTCCTTTGGATTCCATTCTGTTGTATAAGCGTTCGACATTCTTGTAGTAATTCTTTTCCATTAATTGCATAGATGAAAACATTAATAGCACACCAAGTAGAACCGGAAACACAATTAAAGCCAGAATCAACACTGAAATTCCGAAAAAGGGATTGTCATCTGATAAAATACTTATTCCTTGAGCCAGGCTGCCTAAGGATCCCAACATAGGAGAGAAAAGACTAAAGAATGATGTTATTGCTGTAAATCCAAACAAACCAGATACAAATCCTAGCATCCATTTGCTAATACTGTCTACATCACTAATCTCTCTATATTGCAGAGCTTTTTCATAATAACATACACCGGCATCATCGAGTAACCAAGATCCTGGAATAATTATTGAGATGAAGAGATAAGTAATTATCATAGGTAGAACACAGTAACGCGCGAATTTTCCTATCTCGATCCAGACATCATTAACCGTAGTCATATCTTTCGTAATTACACCTAATACGCTAGGATTAGTTAGTGGATGATCTATCAATGTGCCTTGAAATGCGGTGTATATTGATCCTGTTTCTCCCAATCCTTGATATATTGTAATCCCAATTGTTAAGGAGATCAACAAAGGTAACAACAGTCTCGATAATCTTGTAACTGATGACACTTTGTCTTTGTTTTCCATATTGACTATTATTACTTTATAGTCTTTCATTTTCCGCTTAACAAATATATTATATAACTTCATCTGCGAATCTATAAATACCTTCTCCGCGAAAAATGGAGCCGATTTATTAAATAACCACGGAATTAATGCCATCATAACAAATATGCTTGGATAAAGTATTAAGAACCAGATTAACTGACCTTCTGCACTCACTGTAACATCTGTATAACCTATGATAAGTCTGATTGAGGACGTAAAGAAATATGTGATTAAGCTGATTATTATTAACGCCAAAATTATACTTATCTTTAGAGTTTTTGTCATGTTTCCGTCTTCGGTCTCATCTTCCTCTCTTGATTTCATTCTAATGCTAGATATGAATATAATACCACATAATGCCAAACATCCAAGTAGCCCATAGATTATATATGAACCACCCTCAAAGAATTCCATGAACGTCATAGCAGGTTGAAAGGTATTTATGTCTTGTACATAGATCAATTCATAAGGATTTGAACTAATTGAACTTATCCTTCTATCATTCCTTGGATCAACAAAGAAATGTACAATCTCATCTATCTTTCTCATATCAAATTCAAATTCCCCATATCTTGGTTCAACATAAGCAGAAAATGAGGCATCGAGCATTCTAGGTTGCATTCTTATTCCCGCCCCCGAAATAACAGCAGTTCGTGGTGCAATGAATTGTGTTTCTTCGGTAATTCTCAGTTGCTTATCATCAGAATGAAGCAAATAATCCTTAATATCATCTTGATCCCAATCAACGCCCGTTGGAGCAATATACCATCCTCCCGCCCATATACCACCTTTCAAATTAATATTACTGTTTTCGATTATGGGTGAAATCCACATGGAAATATTGCCAGTGTGATTAAGGTTGATTCGAGCAATCTGAATTGGATCATCAGATTCATAACCCGGCGCAGTACTTCCTGGAAGCCATTTATTGTAATAAGTCTTATTTAATCCCACTATATATATTTCAAAATAGCCATCGTTCCCCATCACATCATCATCGGATAAAATTAATCTCATGTAATCCATACAGTCGAAATTAATGAGTCTGCTTGCATTATATTCCAATTTTGCCTTACAAACCGCATTTCCATCCGTATCATTATATAATGTAAAGTATATGTCAGTATCATTTGTATAGAACCCGTTAAACTGTCCGAATCCATCACCATTTACATCGATATTTTTAGTAAGATATTCTACACCTAATTCACCATTCCATTGATTTGAGCCGTCAGTTCCATTATATACCATCATATAAGTATTATCTGGTATGCCTGCCCATTCATCACTGGAAAATCCATCAAAGACTGTACCGTTTTTACTGAAGAATTTCAATATAAAGTTTTCTCCAGAACCCTCAATTTCGGCAGCACGAGCATATTTTAGTGATGTATTAGCAGACATATATGTCATTCCACCTAAATATTCGCTCGGTACATAAAATTGATCATCATCTGATAATGCACCTGGATGTTTTTCCCACTTGAATTCCATTGGATCAATCGATAAACCATGTATTGCGAAGTTATAAGGATATCCTTCATCATATAAAGCTTGTCCAATTGGAGATTGTAATCTCGGTAGAGATATATTGCACGTTAATAATACGTAATGAGTTAATTGATTAATGTCATCTAGATCACCTGTTCTATTTAGTTCAACAAAATCGATGATACATCGTTCTAATTCTAATTCTTCTACGTCTGATCTTTTTATCACGTTCCCAGTTTTACCGCCAATTATGAAAAAGCCATATTCTTCATATTTTGGTGTGACTAGCATGGTGGTATTATATTTATCAACAATGAAGAACTCTTCGAATAACCAATGATTATCCATAAATAGCTTTGCCGTATCTTTATAGTCAAATTCCGTAGGATCAGGTAATTGATTCAATCTTGCACTTGCAACAAATATATCTTTTACACCATCTCCATTTACATCATCGATAACTTCGCACTTCATTATATCATATTCTGCCAGTGTGATATGCCATTGTAACGCGGGTTGGTCTGCTCCACCCTTCAAATCGTATACGGCCACGCTTGAGTTTCCATAGTACTTAAAATATTCTGTAGCATTCAAAATGGCAATACTTTCGTTGTAAATTTCATGTGGATTGACCAATGTTTGATAGGATATACTATCGTTAATTCCAATGGATTTCTCTAAACCATCATAAATTAATGTTTCAAAATAATTATCGTCATTGATATCATCAAGCACTTTCAAATACGGAGCCTCAGTATTTCTCTCAGCACTATTAAAGTCAACGTCCAATTTTTCCCATTCTTGAATATAAGCACCTTCCCATTGTGTCATAGACAATCCATAAAGTAGGAACACGAAAAAGATGCAAATAAGTCCTGCTCTTTGCCCCCAAGATTTTATATGTATATTCATGATAAAGCCCTCCGTCGATTGTCAGAAATATTCTCGTTTATCTTAATTTTCTTCTTTACAAGAAAGCCAGAGAAAACACATAATAAGATTGTCAAGGGCATAATATAACCAAATCCAGGAATCATACCAGTTGTATTATCCTCAATTGGGTCTTCCTCCTCATCTTGGATTTCTGTGTTTTCTGCATCTAAAGTTCCACCAGGATAACTTTCTATATCTGCTGGATCCGTTTCGGCGACCATTATTTCATAGTAATCATTGAAATCGTCTCCATCAGAATCTTCTTTGGTTGGGTCTGTATCATATCCGTAAAAAGCACTCACTTCTTCCCAATCTGTAAGTGCATCTCCGTCTGTATCTTCATCATTGGGATTGGTTACAAATCCATCTGCCCCAGTGACAACCTCTTCTCCATCTAATAGATTATCGTCATCACTATCATCATCTTCTGGATCTGTCTTATAGTGATAAATCTCTTGAAAATCATCTAAATCATCACTATCTGTGTCGATAAACAAGGGATAATAATCATAACCAAACGTATTTTCAACGACATAAATTTGATGCGGTTCATCTGCAATCCCGTTTTCTGGCGTTGTATCATTTGCATTCCAATAGCCAGACCAGTGGTTATAGTCAAAAATATTTCCCTTCGTGGTTCCTACGTCATTATAGATATATTGATCTTGTCCGCCTCCCCACTTCACAATTTCATTTTGGGTGAAATTGTTATAGCAAGAGGTGTCTATAATGCTTAATGCAGTCAGACAGTGAAATGTAGAATCCATTATTAAAGAACCATTACTCTTCCAAAGTTGAATTCCTACATCATATGTTTCAAATATACCAGTATCTATGGTTGTATTTATCGACTTCGAAATACCAACCCCGCATTTACCGATTAGACTTGAGTCTCCAATCATTGTAGTATTATAAAGCGTACAATTGGTTGATTCGTGTATATTGACGTAATTCTCTCTTAAATCAATAATGCTTTCAACACTTGAATTTGCAATTGTGCAATTATCTGAATCTTGGATTAATATTCTACTATATGCGTTATTTATCGAACAATTTTCAACTACCAAGTCTGTACATTCATCTAAAACTAAAGCACTTGAGTCTGTTATATTTAGATTTGCAATTTTAAGCCCAGTACACTGCCAGACATAAAGTTCCCCGATGTCTTGTTCACTTGACTTATCAATCTCTGCCGAATAATCCGTTATGCCCTTTAAAAGCTGCGCGACCTTTCCATTAATTGTATTATTATATAGCATTGTACTACCGAGCCCCGTACCCTCGATATTAAAGAAATTTGTTGGATGAACCTCTCCGCTGGAAGGTGTAACATAAGAATTATTACTCAATTTATTGTCGAATGAATCTTTCAAAGTAATTGCGTTGAAATCAGCATAAACACTCTGCCGATATGTCATTGTATTATTTGCAACGGTCTGATTTATACCATTTCCGATGAAAATCCCAGTCCAATCAGTGGCAATTTGATTTCCGATAATATTCGAATGTTTTGCTCCACTCGTATATATTCCCCTATTAGAGGCGTCAATAACATTGTCTGTAATATTTATCCCTTGATCTTGAGGAATACTACCCGCAATCCAGCCGAAAATTGCATCATTCTCTTGATATTTCACCGTGTTGTTATATATAGTGATATTCTCCCGAACGCTTCCCATATCAATTGCTATTACATACCCTAATATCGAACTGTCTTCTATTAATATGTCTGCTTGATCAAAAATAGCGATCGCGGGGCGCATAGAGGCATTATCATCATCTAAAATACATGATTTTATTATTAAGTTAGAAGATGCAATTGGTGAGCTTGCACTCAATCCACAGTATTTTCCATATAACTCCGTCCCTTCTAATTTTACGAAATTACCATGGGTTTCGATAGCCATTCGGGTACCAGTCCCCATGTTAGTCAAAGTAGAATCTTTAATCGTCAGATTTGCATCATCATCCACTTCAATGTATGCATTTCCTATCTCCATTCCATTTAAAACACATTCTGAGAGAATTAATTCTGCGTTTGGATTGACTTTTATAAATATCTCATCTGTCTCATTAAGAAAGTTAAACTCACAGTTGCTAAATTCCACCACGGCTCCAGTTTGGATATATATTGAGTAATATACATCGTATGAATCTCCTGTGAAAGTCACAGTCCCAGTGATACTCCAGGTAGCAGTTTCTGGTGGTGTAGAATGTGCAAAGGAAACGAAAGAGAAAAAAATCGACATGCTTAAAAGCGATATAATTAGAAAACTCTTTTTTCTCATTTAAAAACCTCAATTTACGTGTATTTTTGTTAATAAACAATTTTTTTTTAGATATTTTTGAATTAGCGTACCAGATACAAAAATATTAGTAACAATCATCTATATAATTTGTAATATCCTTAAATAGATTCTACGTTAAATTACAACAAGATATAAGTAGATCTAATAAACTCACATAATCAAACATCAATATCAAAAAGAAATGGGCAAATAATTCCTATATTATCGCCTTGAGGTAATCTATCATTGCACCAGCATTGTTTACAAACATTGTATCAATAATTTCATTTCCTACTAACCACCAACCATCATCATTTTGAGTATTAAGTGCCCCTATGGCCCTATCTTCTAAATAGGATATGGAAGCTGGTGTTCTTACCCACTCTTGAAAATCCGTTACATTGTATTCAAATTCCTTTAATTTTAACCATTTGGTCATCGTAAAAGAGATTCCATAGTTTCCTTGCCACGAATATCCTGGTCTCGCAGAATCAAAATCATATACGTATTTTGGATTCTTATATGGACCACCTCGCTCAAGCCCATAGATAGGATTATTTGTTTTTAATTCATACAATCTTGCCCATAGATCTCCGGTTAATCTTGTATCCGTAGAATTAAGCCACTCAATCGCTTCGGGAATTGGATTTAACCACGAACTTTCATTTGTATAGAGAAAAATCTCAATTAACATATCTATAGCTCTTGCTGTTTGCGATGAACATATTGCTGGCGGTTCAAAGGATCGTGCCCATGCAGGGAGATCTTGGTCATTATATTGCTGCGACCAACCTTTTTGGTCTTTAGATCCTCCATTCCCTTGCACACGAACCAAGAATTGACAAGCACGCTTTGCTGCATCGAGAAATTCAGTTCGGTCAGCAAACATGTCATGTGCTTTCAGTAACAACATGAATACTCGATAAAAAGCATCATCATTTAAAGTAACATAATGTTCATATGCATTCCTACCATAGTTACTTTTTTGCGGCCAGCCACCAGTGTCCTTCTCCATGTTGAAGATACATTCAAAACCTTTATTGATTGCATTTAGATATGTTGAACTAGCGGTGATATTGTATATATTCAAAAGAAAACGCATAGCGCTTTGCATTGTATCATCGTCTAATACTGCTGCTCTTCGTATGTTGTGGGGGTGCGGCTGATACCCAGAACCATCCGGATAACGTCTCCCTTCGTGATAAAATCCGCCATTCACTTCATCTTGGACAGCAATTAAAGCATCGGCTGCTGCTTTCGCAACATTGAGATATATTGGATTAGGTTCGAGATGATACATTTTTAAATACAGGTCTCCCACAGGTGGTGTGCCTTGTTGAATAGAAAATTCTCCTGGAAATAAAGGGCATCCTTTTCCTCTATCCGACCACATGAGAGTTCCATCCATCGAACTGCCTAAAGGAAATCCACCGGAAGATTGTAGCGTTGTGAACCTCCATAATCCAATCTCTAATGCCTCTAAAATTTCTAAATCTGTTCCAGCTAAAAGATCTAATGAAGAATTATAATGAGTTTCTGGTAAATCATAATTACTCTCTGAAAAATCCCGTGAACCATAATAACATCTTTGATTTCCCGTCAAAAACACTGCACCTACACCAAGAGCGGTACAAACCAAGATCGTTAATAAAAAAGCGACTTTTATTCTGGTTGTCTGTTTAATTAAATAGGAGATTTCACTATTTGTAAGATAAGGATTACTATTTCTGATTCTATACTTGAACCTACTAATTAGACTCATTGAACCATCTCGAGATAAGATTATCAAGTTCAAAATCACATCATATAGAGACCAGATAACGCCCCCTGCAACTAATATTGCCCCGCCAACGTATAGTTCATATCCTATATCAGAAATCAGTTGATCTGCGTTAATAATAAGTGATTCAACACTATAGATTATTAGAAAAAAAAGGCATGTTATGTTAAAACAAATCATCAAGAGGAATTGTCGTTTTGTGGGGACATAATTATTTTTTTTTATTTTTATAGTTTTAATCCCATAAGAAATGCTCGTTCCCGCAATTAGAACAACCAAGGTAACCATAAGAGCATAAAAAGGAAAATTATAAGGATAAATAAACAGATTATAAAGGAAAAAGTGACTTGCTATCGACAAAGCACTTATTGACAGAATGGCGAAAATTATAAGAATTATTGCAGATCGTGGATGATTGCGTTTGCGTGTTTTCATCAAATTAATATTATCTTTGATCGAAAATAATATTATAGAGATAGATTACAATGCCAAAACCAAATATCATCTTTATACTCATTGATGACATGGGCTGGAAGGATCTTAGTTGCCAAGGCTCAATATTCTATGAAACCCCAAATATTGACTCACTGGCTAAGAGAGGAATGAGATTTACCCGAGCATATGCGAGCTGTCCTGTCTGTTCTCCAACTCGTGCGTCATTGTTGACTGGAAAATATCCGGCTCGGGTTGGAATTACACAATGGATAGGTGGGAAGACCAAAGGCAAGGTTATTAGTGCCGACTATCTGCATTATTTACCGCCAGAAGAATACAATCTCGCTAAAATTCTAAGCGAGAATGGATATCGAACATATCATGTTGGAAAATGGCATTTAGGTGACGAACCATATTATCCCGAACATCAAGGATTTGATGTAAATGTGGCGGGATGCCACTGGGGAAACCCTTATCACGGCTATTTCTCACCATATAACAACCCTCGATTAGACGATGGACTTGAAGGAGAATATTTAACGGATAGATTAACCGATGAAGCTATCAAGCTCCTCGAGAACAACGGTGACCCCCCATTCTTTCTATATTTACCCTATTATAGCGTGCATACACCAATTCAAGCTCCCGATGAAGATGTGTTATATTTTAAGGAAAAAGCAAAAAGGCTTGGATTAGATAAAATAAATCCGTATTATCGCGAAAAAATTGATTTCTATACAGAAAATCATCAGAATGAATACATCAATCGTCGAATTATTCAATCCGACCCAACATACGCGGGTATGATAAAGCGTTTAGATGAAAATGTTGGCAGAATAATAGATACCGTTAAAAGATTGGGTAAAGAGAAAGACACAATTATTATCTTTTATTCTGATAATGGCGGTTTAAGTGATTCTGATCATCCTCCTACATCAAATAAACCTTTAAGATATGGGAAATCTTATGTTTATGAGGGTGGCATTCGGGAACCTTTAATTATTAAATGGCCGAATAAGATTAAAGCAAATGTTGAAACGGATATACCAATTACAACTCCAGATATTTATCCGACGATCTTGGAATGCTGTGGAATTCCGTTAAGGCCCAAACAACACATTGATGGTCAGAGTTTTTATCCTATTTTGGAAAGGCTGGAAAATTTGGAAAATTTGCAAGACAGAGGTCCAATATACTGGCATTATCCGCATTATAACGGCAATGGAGCTCGACCCGCCTCTGTGATAATAGATGGCGGCTGGAAACTTATTGAATGGCTTGAAGATGGGCACTTAGCATTGTTTAATTTAAAAGCTGATGTCAGTGAAGAAACTAATTTAATCAATCAAAAGGGAGATGTTGCGGCAAAACTGCTTAAGCAATTGAATAAATGGAGAAATGAGGTCAAAGCTAAAATACCCAAGCCCAATCCAAACTATCACTTATGTTTTGCTTTAGATAGATTAAGACTAAAAGGAAAATTAAACATAAATTCAGATAATACAATTAACGTAAAAGCCCAACTTTCAAGAGAAAATCCAATCTTATATGACATTCCTATTGAGGAAATTCTTGAGGATTTCTTTGAAAAAACGATATTACTTAAGATTAACAATCGCATACGAACGGGTCATTTAGAAGTGGACGAAAATCCACTATGCATAAACTTTTATGACACACATAAAGAAACAAAATCAAGGCTAGCTGATTTATTAGGTTCGCTGAAAAAGCAGAATGTTCAAATTAAAGGTTGGAGTAACTTCCGTGAGCAATATTTGGATAAAAAGAATGTACTCCCTCAAGTGGAGATAATGAAATATGAAGGAAGAGAATGAAAAAAGGTTTCTTTTAAGTATCATAATGGGATGGATAGGAATTATTTTGTTCGTTATCCTCACTATAATAACTACAATTCACATTTAAATTGCACAAACTACATAAATTCGCTAATTTGATGACATTTATCATCTTTTTTTTTCATTAATTCTCGTTCTGCTTTAATTAATTTCTGTATAATTTTCTGAAATTTCCTTAATTTCCTATTGCTCAAGTTATCTTCCAAATATTTTAATCCTTTATCAAATTGCTTAGTTCTTCGATATAATTCTGCCAGCATCAATTCAAATCCTCCTTTTTGCTTCATAGGGGTCTGATTTTCTTTGGATGCTTTTAAAAATAAGTTAATTGCTCTTTTTCGAGCTAGTATCGCGGATTCTATTTTTTTTGCATCATCACACGTCCAAGCGGCTCTTAAGCTTGCCCACCCCGCCTTGTTATATTTTTCCAATCTTTCCAAGATCATTGATTGACAAATAAATGAATTTCCTAATCGGGGGAAATCTGTGTTATTTAATTGATTTTGATAGGTGCTTTCCATTACGATATCTATCAAAATGGTCTGAGATAAATCTGATCCACAATATCCGCAATACGGACAACGTTGAACCCAATATTTCATGGTTGATCTCTCCATTTGTGGAGGTCGTGTGTCTAAATCTGGGCTACCCATGCTGTTTGTGGAAGCTACCACTGTTACGTTAGTTTTGGTTCCACAATTCCCACATATGACTTTCCTATTTGCTAAAGTGGTCATTATGAGCCTTTGATTTTGTCAAATTAAAAATATTTAGCCTAAGGATCCGAATTAATGAAAACTGAATTAAAAACTATTAAAAACTCACGAGAAAAACAATCATCTATGACATCAGTAATTTTATATGTATCAAAAACTGGAAATACTGAAAAAGTGAGTAATGCTATCGCAAAAGACTTGAAAATAGATGCTTATTCGATATCGAATATGAATAGCCAAGATATGGTTGGATTTTGGGAGAAATTGGATGATGTTGACCTTGCATTTATAGGATCTGGCACTTATGCTTTTAAGATTGGTACGGATCTAAAACACTTTCTCGAACAAAGCAAACCACCCAAATCAGTAAAGTTTGCTCTTTTCGGGACTTGGATTGGTAGATCGAACAGCGGTCATAATATGCTGGAGAATATTAACGAATATTTGGTAGGACAAGGCTATGAAGTTATTCCCGATAGATTTCTTTGTTATGGAAAAATGGCAATTGTAAAACGATCTCATCCAAGTCAAGAAGATCTAAATAACGCCGTGAACTGGGCGAAGAAAATTGCATCTTAATGCTTTATATTCAAATGAATATTATGCTGGTTCTGAAATTAGATGAATTCAATATCATCGACATTTATATGATATTCCGTATAGGTTTCGACCTCATCACGGGGTCGTTTTGACCTACCCGTTACTTCAATAACCTCTCCAGAAACAGCAATCTCGTTGCCATAATATTTACGCTCATCAAGCTCAGTTTTCGTGTAAATTACGATCTGATAGTCTTCGGGCAAATCAAAATAATATGCATACGGATATTCTTTAGTCGGTTTCATTAGATGTTGCCAAGGCACTCTAGAAATCTCACCACGAATTGTTATTTTCTTCCCAACATTGTTCCTTATTTTTTCAATTGCCATAAGATCTTTTTCTTTTTCTAATTTTTCTATTTTTCTAATTCAATGTCAGCTTGCCGCTTACCTAATAAAAATCCTGCGAAAACTATCAATAAAGCGCCACCGATAATATAGAAGGATGAGATTGGAGTGGCTGTTAACATGAATACTGCAAAATATACAAAAATTGGTGTGATTTGCATTAATACTTGCTGAATGGGCATCAGATTGCTTGCTTGTCCGTATTTAAATGATTCTTGAATTCTGGCTATTGCCATT
>WJKO01000219.1 GCA_014729055.1 Promethearchaeota archaeon
ACAAAATATCAAGAGCACTGTAAAAAGCTCGGTTACAGGAGAATCGACTCCAGGACATTAAAGAATATGAAAAATCAAGTTGACCGACTGAATAAGTTATATGGAGATGATTTTGGGAAAACTACTGGAGATTATAATTGGATTCCTAAAGGAATTTTAAAATGTAGAAATTTTGCCGAATTAGAAAAACACGTTGAACTTGAACATTACAGACCATATTATAATATGTCTTGTAATAGTGTTCATGGAGGTTCAAAAGGTTTTTTTAGTCTAGGGATTATGGATGAATTTGAAGGTAAGGTTTTATTTGCAGGAGCAAGTAATTATGGTTTGGCTGACCCATTGCAGAATGCAGCCATTTCATTGTTACATGTAACTATTGCACTACTATCAGTCGAGCCAAATATTGATTGTATCGTTCAAATGCACATATTAGGTCATTATGCTTACGAGATTGGACCTACAGCTATTTCAATACAAAAACAAATAGAAGAGGACGAAAAGAATTTACTAAACTTATGATTTTTGAGATTATGGTCTTCTAAACATACTCCCCCAACTTCTCATGCAGTCGATTAATTTAATGCACAATTTTAACAATTTACTCTTCGGTTTTTTCTTTAACGAGGGCAAGCACAAGTAAAGTATGTATGATCTGATTGCTTACTTGTATTCCATACATTTTCGCTGGAAGAAGACCATGACATACCTGATTTCGAATGTTCCAGCCACGCTGATCGGTTAAGAATGTGCTTAAATACAAAATAATATCTTCACCCAGACTTTCTTTTACGATTTCATCTCGTAAAATTTCGTCTAAATTGCGCTCTAAAAGTCCCCCATTTCTAGTTGGTCTATAAAGTGAGCCTCCGCTTAAGTGAAGCAATTTCCTGAGGGCAGCCTCAATTTCAGGAATCAAAATTGTTATTGCAGCTATGTGATCATTATGGAAATAGGCAGACAAGCCCTTTAGGATAATTTCACACCTGCTTGGCTCAAATAGAGGGGATTTTGACAGATAGTCAAGTAGTTTAGTTTCATCTATGTCTTTATTTTCCTTTAATCTATCCAACGCCATATTCAAAAACCTTGAATCAAATCTCATGTTTTCCGATACTTGATCGATTAGCCTACCTTCAAAATCGTTGTCAATAGAGCCGATTGTTGCCACGGTTCGACCAGTAGAATCAGCTATTGATTTTGGCAACATGCTTATAAATGGGGTTTCTCTGGCTAAATTCTCAAGTTGCTTTTTGACATCTTCTTTTCTTGGTATCAAGTTATACGCAATCTTTACCAATGCATCATTCAGGGTACCACTTGTTAGTTCATCTAAATAAGCATCAATCTTTTCCTTTGGCATTTCATATTTTGTTGAAATAGTTTTCATTTCTCCCAGTGATTTTTCACCTGCATCGCGAATATATTTTGAAACCTCTGATGCCTCTTCTTTTATACCATTTTCAAGAAGAAGGGAATGCACTTTTTGCAGCCAAGATAAAGAAATTAATGGTGAGGCTTTTTTTGAAAACTCTATACACGCATTTTTATATGTATTCAAAACTCGTTTCACATCATCATGTTTTCCGTTTTTTCTATAATAGCTTATAAGACGCATTGCAGCGGATTCAGTGGCGTTTGGGTCAGCCTTTTGGGAATCTTTTGAACCTGATACTCTTTCCAGCCGGTCTTCCAAATCCCCCATTATTTTATCGGTTTGCTCATCAGTTAGAAGCTTCTTTTTGTTCTCAATTAAGTAGTCAAATGAAAAACCCCAAAGTCCCAGTTTTTCATCAGAAGCAATTTTATCCTCAAAATCAATGATCTTTTGCAGAACTTTGGCTATTCTTTCATCATCCTTAATTGAAAGAGCAACATCAAGGGCTCTTTTCAGTTTAATTACACCGAATTTCCTTTGAAATATTTCCTGATCCACTAGAATTATGTTCTGGTCAATAATAGTTTTCGCGCATTCAATTCCAGCGCTCTCTCCCAATATCTTCTGAGAAAAATCCCATACAAGATTTGCGTACCTTGTTTTCATTACTGGGTGTTTTGAATTTTTTGCTCTTTGCTTCCAATATTTAATGACCTCGGGGGTAATAGATGATATGGGGGGTATTGCAATAAGTTCTCCTTTTTTATTTTCCCCTATAGATTTTGGCCCAAAATAATTGCCCCAATCCAGGCCTCTACCGCTGTAGTTTTCAATTAAATCGAATGCTAACACTTCTGCACGCAAATTAGAAGGTATAGATTCTGGCTTGAATTGTTTACATAGTGAAATGATTTTTGATAAAATTTTAGATTCTGAATTAAGTTTTTCGTTTTTTTCAATTTCATTTAGCATCTTTTTTATCGAGTCCATTTTCTTCATATCTCAATTTTGACAATTATACATTTATCATATTTTCACGCAAGATAGTCAAAGCATAATTCTTACACCTTTAAGCCTTAAACATACTCCCCCAGCTTCTCATGAAGCCTTACCATAGCCATCGTATCCTGCCCGCAGTACTCAAGCAAATTCTCCCTGACCAGCGCCATCTCCTCAGCCGAATACCGGCCCATCGCCATATAGGCAAACGCCGCCATCGCATTGCTTCCGTCACCTATCTTAAGGCCGTCATAGCTCATATCAGGCACCAGCGCCGGAAGCGTCGTCTTAATCG
>WJKO01000220.1 GCA_014729055.1 Promethearchaeota archaeon
GATCAGGATACCCGCTAAAAATGAAGCAGAAGGAAGTTCCAACTGCCTTCGGAATCCAACGATCATAATAGGGGCAGTTTGTGCAAGCCCCGATACGATTATAGTGGCTCCAGTCTCTCCGATACTTCTCGTGAACGCGAGAATTGCCCCCGCTATTAGTCCCTCTTTCATCATTGGTAATGTAATCGTTCTAAAAACCGTAATGCCAGATGCTCCAAGAGTTCTTGCTGCATCCTCATATAGTACGGCTGTTTTCTCCAAGACGATCTTCATATTCCGAATGATATATGGGAAGGTAAATATAATATGGACAAGGATTATTAAAAGATAACCTGGTTGAATGCCAAATCCTTGCCAAAATAGTAAAACAGAAAACCCTAACGCACTTGTAGGAACTGCCATAGGCAAATCCATTAAAGCATCGAGTATTTTTTTCCCCTTAAATTTATATCTGGTAAGAATAATTGCAGTCGGAAATGCTAAGATCAAATCGACAACAACCGCTATTGCTGCAATTGAAAAAGAGTTTCCTAATGCATTTAATATCAAACTCCATTGTAAGTTACCCATTAGATCATCATTAAATACATCTCGATAAATTTCTGGTATATTGAGGATAATCGTGGAAAAAATATTGATAACAGGGCCGATAATAACTAAAATAAAGAAGATAATCGTTACAAGATCCAATAATTTTCTAAAAATTGGTTTAGAAAACATTCTATCTATCTTGATATCAGTGGGAAGCTCAATGTCTCCAGTGAATTTTGTATTCTTCTCTATTTTCATTTTTCCAATTCTTCCATCCTTCTTAAAAAATCTTAAGTACTTGTCGATTTACATAACAACCATAAATCTGGTATTTTTAATAATACATCACCATCTTCTGGCGTTGTTTCTTCAGGAACCAGTAAATCATAGGCGATTCCATTAGTTTCATAGTTAAAAACTTCTGGATCCAATGGAATTGATGTATCAATAGGTCTGAATCCATAATCCATAGCGGTTTTTACTGTATCAGTTTGATTAAGAAACTCCAAGAATTCTTCTGCAACCATTCTTTGATCTCCAGTTATCCAATCTGCATTTAAAATGCAGAACGGATGATCGCTATAAAGTGTTCCTTCTTCCGGATAGATAGCGATTACCTTCCCCCCCTCCGAGATACTTGAAATATCTTTAACCAAGTTCTCATACATGAATGCTACTGTCAACGACTCGGGTCCGCTACTTTTCATATATCTCGCCAAAAAGCCCGTTGATTTTCCATACATTACTGCACTCGCCTCCAACCCCGATAACCAATCTTGATTAGTTTCATTTGTGAGATCTTCCAAAGAAAGATCCTTAGAATCTACATACGAAACTGCTGATAATGCCATAATGACACTCATTAAACCAGAATTTGATAACCTTGGATCTGTGTGAGCTAATTTCACGTCGACTTCAGGATTAGTGCAGAGATCATGCAGATCCAAGAAACCACTAATATCGTGTGTTTGATTAAATTGTTCCCATGTTGCAATGACAATAGGAGAATAAATAATACGTACTGATTCGGAAAGATTAGCAAGCGATGTGGATTCACCGGTTAATGCCTCCCATTTCGCATTCAGAGATGGAATCCAAATAGAGCTCGCCGGACTCCAAATTGTAGGAAATATCTCACCATTAAGAATACTTATCACTGAATCAGAGGAACCATATGGATGCATATCAATTATCACTTCTTCCTCATGGTTTTCGCTCCAATAGTCGAGAAAATCACCGTATGCAATGGTCATCCAGCTTGCCTTTTCAGAACTGTATATTATGTTGATATGAATTTCAGATTTATTCCCACCAAAGACAAGGTTACTAGTTATCGAACCCAATAAAAATCCAATTACGAAAATGAATACCAGAAGACTTTTAGACATCTCCTTTGAATTTGAATCATTCCTCATTTAGGTTTCATCACGCAATCTATTTTGATAATTCTGATAATTTAATTAGATAAAAGACTGAATGTACTGATCAAGAATCGAAAATAAAAATCCACAAAAAAACCCGACCATCAGTAAAAAAATGGTAAGTATTCTTTTATTCATATGATGTAAATAGGATCTATAATTTAAAAAGAAGAATATGAAGTAATTTAGAGAATAGAATAATAATAACCGATTAATAATTGGATTGATTTATGCGTAGATAAAATTAATCCAACCATTGATATAATTTGCACAATAAAGATTATTTAAAGAGAATTTAAGAGCAATTAGAATAAGTTTTAATGTGAATAAAATGAATGCACTTGATCGAATTTGGAAGGCATTAAATCACGAGGAACCTGATAGAGTGCCGACTTTCACCCAAAGCATCGAACCAAAGTTCGTTGAAAGATATGATAAGGAAATTGAAATAAAAGGTGAACCTTGGCTCCCGCGAATCGATTTACAATTAGCTTTCGAAATGGGATTTGATTCAAAATGGGTGCATATTGGAGGATGTAAAACGCCAGAAGAGAGACCAGAGATCCCAGAGAGTATCGAGATAAAGGAGAATCAACGAATTAGTGATTATGGACATATTCATCAATACGGATCTGACGGAAGGAATTGGTATGTCGATGGTGCCCTAAAAACTCCGGAAATTGTCAAAGAATGGATAGACTTTATAAAAACATTTGAACCCAAACCCGAAAGTTTCTACAAAGCATTTAAAAAGGAATGGGATCAATGTTTAGAGCATGACTTAGTTCCAATACCAACTGCGGGTGGTCCTACTTATACAACATGGGCAGCAATGGGAATTACTCGGTTTGCTTATATGATGCGAAAGTATCCGAATCTTGTTCATGGTTTTTTAAATGCATTGACCGATATTACGATAGAAATGCATAAGTGCATCTTTGAACAAGATATAAAAATGGTGTTTATTTGCGATGACCATGCATTTAAGGATAGAATTATGATGCGTCCCAGTGATTTTCGAAAATTTATCGTGCCGATTTTTAAAAGACTAACCGACAATGCTCATAAAAATGGCGCAAAATTTATTCTACATACTGATGGAAATATTTGGGAAGAAATGGATTGTCTCATCGAAGCCCATGTTGACGCTGCCGAACCCTTAGAATACGAATCTGGGA
>WJKO01000221.1 GCA_014729055.1 Promethearchaeota archaeon
AAGCAACTCACTCTCGATTCTTTTAAGTCTTCTAATAAAATCGTCGTTGTTGATATCGAAACTTCAGCAAAAAAGCCCAATCTTGGCTATATTGTTGAAATAGGAATATGTGAATTGGATTTATCTACTGAAAATTGTACGGAATTGTTTAATTCCCTCGTTAAGGAAGCAGGATTCAATGGATCATGCAAAGATGCGTGGATATTTCAAAATTCAGATTTAACATTTGAAGAGGTAATGCAAGCACCAAGTTTTAATTCGTTAAAACCTGAACTACAAAAAATTTTTTCGGTTTATCCCGCAACTGCTTACAACAAACAATTCGACTTTAATTGGCTAAGATCACGTGGATTAAAGATAAAAGAAGTTCCGTGCCCAATGAAAGTAGCTACACCAATTTTAAAATTACCTCCCAAATACGATTGGCAAACCGATTATAAATGGCCGAATGTTGAAGAAGCATATTCTTATTTCTACAACGAAATTCCATATAAAGAACTACATAGAGCATACGATGATGCAGTACATGAAGCACAAATAGTTTTAGCCCTATATAAACAAGGATTTTGGAAAACAGAAGTAGAAATTAATGATTTTGTATGATTTCGTCAATAAGTTTATGAAATCAAGATTTCATAATTTTCATATATTCTTCGATATTTTATAAGCAATCTTTAACCTCTGAAATGCTGTAAAAAAGACAAGAATAGAGAAGATGTATAGAATAAAGACCGCGAATTGAGGAAGTAAAATACATAAGATAAAGAAAATAAGAGTCTCAGCTCGTTCCATCAATCCCTTACTATAAACTATGACCTTTTCTTCTTCCTGAATCGAATCTTCTGGAAAAACGCTTGAAATTAGTAAAAAAATCGTTATACATAACACGATAGAAGCTAAACTCAATAGACCTGACCACATCAGTATAAAGGGATTCGAATAAACTAAAGCTAATATAATAGCGACTTCAACGGATCTATCACAGAATATATCAAGAATACCTCCAAATTTCGTTTTCCCTTCCATCCGCGCTAATGTTCCGTCCATGACATCAAATATCATAGAAATTATTAATACTACGGCAGAAACTATCCGAAGATTATAATTGTTTCCAAAATAAGTTGATAAAATGATAATAAGTGCAGAAATTAGTCCTAAAACCAACCCGATTATTGTAAGCTGGTTCGCACTAACCTTCTCATAGAAAAATCGTTCTACAATCTTCTTGAAAATCTTTCGATATTTTTCCCTTGAAAGCAATGTATCTAACATATTACTCACTGGAGAATATGATAAAAATCTTCTTTATAATTATAAAAAGCAGTTTTTTATACAAAAACTATTTTAATTAAGTTAGGATTAAAAGTAAGAACCAAGTTAGGTTGATTAGAATATGCCAACTTCAGATGAAAAAGTTGTTTTCGTTTATAACGCAGATAGTGGGAAAATTAACAGTATTAAAGACTTTTTTAGTAAAGTATTCACTCCAGATTCTTATCAATGCAATTTATGTGCCGTTTCTTTTGGAAATTTTAAGATGAAAAAGGAATGGAAAGATTATACAGAAAATTCAGACGTGGAAATGGAGTTTTTACATCGTGACGAATTTAAGGAAAAATATCCTGAAATTAAAGACTCGAAATTCCCGTGTGCTTATAAGAGTGTGCAAGGAAACCTAACTTTACTAATCAATCAAGAAGAAATGAATGCTGTGCAAAACTTAGACGAATTAATAGCAATCACAAATGAAAAACTCGGTAAGAAATAGAAAATGAGCGGCTCTAACTTCAGTTTAGAGATAATTTCTATTATGACTGGATATGCAGTCTTGAATGGTCTTGGTTCTCTCTGTTTTAAAGTTAGTTTAAAAGATAAGAAAGGCGAATTAGATAGTTTTCTTAACTTTAAAAAGGGATGGCTGAAAAATCTATTCAATTTAGTAAAAAAACCATTTTGGTTACTTGGTGTCGCATTTCTTGTATCCGATTTTTTTGTTTATCAATTAGCCCTCAAAAAATATGAAATATCGGTTGTAAAACCTCTTGTAAATTTGAATCTTATCTTTGTGTTATTTTTTGGAGTCGTTTTAATGAAAGAAAAAATCACGAAAAGAGAGATTCTAGGAATCATATTAATCATGATTGGGGGATTATTAATAACTTATCGCAGTCGAGAATCAACCGAAACGGCAAACTCAAATTTATTAATTACATTCTCGCTAATTGCATTCTTTATAACTTTTTTTATAATTTTTTATATCATTAGATCGACCTCACGAGCCCCAAAACGCATAGAAATTCTCGGATCCATAATCAGCGGTCTAATGTATGGTTTAGGTGCAGTCTATAATAAAGCATTCTATAACCCAAGCGTTGATAATATGATCTCTAAATTATTAATTTTAGGTTTTTTTGCAATTTCTTATGCTTTGGCGTTTTTATATGGACAATACTCCTACTCTGAAGGAAGAATGTCGATTGTATCAGTTATTGTTAATATAACAAGTGTAGTCGTCCCTTTTATAGGCGGCGCAATTATTTTTGATGAATCTATTATATTAATTATTAATGAATCAATTATTTTTCCTCACTCTTATTTAAAGATTATAGCCTTAACTCTAATTCTCATAGGAATTCTATGTACATCCTTTAATCCAAGTATTCCAAAAATAGAACATGACCCTTTGGATGAAAAGAAAAAGGAAGAAAATATAAAAGGCAATTAAACAATAGAACTACATAGATATTAGAAAGAAATTGATTAAATACAACCTATGTGATAAGAAATGAGAATTGGAGTAATTTCA
>WJKO01000024.1 GCA_014729055.1 Promethearchaeota archaeon
GCTTTGCCGATGCGTTGAACTGCCTTCGACGGGAGCTTTGGCGTGAGAGAATAAAATATATGTTCGGTGTATCCGCCGTACATGATCAAAAATTCGAGTTACTGCTGGAAGCATTAGCTCCAGCAGCATAAATCATTAACAAAAATGCGAAAGTTCACTTATAGCTTTCTCATAGATTTCAACGTCAACAAAAAAGATAGAGTCCCACGCCTGATAAGACCCCCCGGTACTACCCTTGAATATCTGTGCTATGCTGCCCCCCTCCCCCTTTCTTAGAACCACGAACCGCCACCAAAAAAATATAATTTTTGAAAATAACTTTCCTTGATATGTAACTCTCTAAGGTTCGGAGTCCATCCGTAGGTGATGTCGAGAAGGTAACATTTGAAAACGGTGTAGAGTCCCATTTAGACTATAGATATAGTTCAAGGTTGTCTTTGACTCTAATAGATGATTGTTTGGGTAATTGATTCCTTACTGCCTTAGTAAGTATCTACTATCTGTTGAATTGATTATTTTTCAGGAAAACCTAATCGTTTTTGTACCAATTTCTCAATTTCATCCATTATGGGGGATATGTCTTTCTTGATACTATCACATACTTCTGTTATTAAGTCGTAGCGATCGTTATCAGATTCTGCGTTCTTCCTTTTTGCCCAAACTGTCCTTATTGCTCGTTCTGCTTCCTTAAATTTATTTTTAATATCTGGGCTTAAAAATATCCCTTTTTTTGTTATATAGTTTTGAAATTCTAAACAAGCATCGGCAACTTCTTCTGATTCTTTATAGAAATCATCTAACTCTTTGGGGGATTTATTATTGATGCAGTGATGCTCCCGTATAAACTTTCTGAGTAAATCTAATAAGTCATCTAATTTTTTCCACGCTATCGGTAAAACTTCAATTTCTTTTTCATGGATTTTTGTGACTCGATTAAAGAGAGAATTAATCTCGAATTTTAACTTCTCACGTTCATTTTCAAGTTTATGTTTGTGATCTTCTAAGCTTTTTGTAAATTTACTTTCGATCCATTTTGAAGCTAAATATTTGAAAACCAATATAGCTGTAATAATTGTTACTGCAATCGGTATCCCAATATTCTTTAATAATTCTATTAAGAGTCCTTCCATCTTGTTTGAACCTATTCATTTATCATTTCATCTTCCTGTTTGTACGACTTTCGGATTTTCATTTGTTCCTAAATCAAAATTGGTTTCTTTATCCACAGTCCTAACCCACAAACGGCTTGTTTTTGTGTTGAGTGCAAATACACCAGATTTATCTACTTGTGATATTGCATACTGACCTGTCTTGTCCAAAAAATAATTGCAATAAAATTTCCATCTTGCCTGGAATCCCGTTCCATCAAGGAGAAAAATGAAAATTTTGTTTTGATCTTAAATTAGTATCTAACCAATACCATTAATCAGGCAGTTAATACTTATTACAAATTCCAACTATAAGTGTGTCTCAAAGAATCAAAAGAATCAAAACTGGTATTTTATGTCCTTTTTTTGCGATTAGCTAATAGATGCGTGTCGGAAAGTTCTTTTGAAAGAGCATCAAGATCGGGGAAAAGCGTATGGAGGTCAATACATATTGCTGTTAGTTCTGTTCGTATTCTTTTTTTATTTTTTGCTCTTATGACATACCTTTTTAATTCTGCTTCTTCGGGAAACACATGGTCATTATCTCTTGGTTTTGGGTGTATAGTAAATATGCTTCTTTGTGCTACCATTCTGCTCCAAAAGTATGTTGGTATAAAAGCAATTGGCCAAGCTGGAATATTATCAGATATGCCACATTTTTCAGCTAAAATAATTTTATCACTATAAAGTGATTCTTGAGCCAGGTATTGAAGGAGAGGATTATCTTCATTAGGTAGTTGGATGTCAGAAACCATATTTAAACCATTAGCGTCTATTTCACATATTTCAGCGTCTTCGGAATCGTATTTTTGATTATAGACTGCAAAAAATAAAGCTACGAGAATACTTTCTGTCCAGTCCAATAATCGAGTTGATGCACCATGATGTTGCATTAAACTTATCCAATGTACATAATTGTCTTCATTTGGTGTTTTACTGATTAATCCAGGTGCAATGTGCATAAAATCACGAATAATAGAACGTTCGTTATAATTCTTGCGGTATAATCGGGGTAACGGTTGAGTCTTTACAATTTTACTATGTCCTCTAAAAATGAGGTAACACGGTTTTCTATTAAAGTCAAATCTTATAGAATTGGCATCATTAACAGTTTTTATTTCTAACATATCATTTGATTTAGTCATTACGTTTTATCCTTGAATTATATTTTACAATATGAAGACCATAACATTGTACAACTGTTCGAAAAAATATCATAAAAAAGTGAATTTTTTTAACAGAAAGCTCTATGTATGTAGGAAATACTCCATTTTCTGGTCTTATATCTTGCTGATATGGATGAATTTCGCCTGATTTGCCCTGTATTAGACGATCTTCTGCCGGTGGGTATCATAATACCCCTAAATCCATTACAGGGCGTGTCAGGGGGCTTATTTGGGAATTTAGTGGAACGCTATCTGTTTTGTGGCTCATAATTTATCTTTGGTGATTAACAACCGGGTATCAACATTTGGTGGTTATGCCCTGCTGATTTGATAATTCAATCACCTATACCAA
>WJKO01000222.1 GCA_014729055.1 Promethearchaeota archaeon
CAATTCTGCCTTTGTGGAGAAAATTAATGTCTTATCACGTCCAATTTGACCAGAGCTTTGAGATAAAAGAAAACGCAGAACAAATATTCAAAGAATTCCTATTAAAAACAATTAAAAATACGAATAATTGCGTTTATATTGCTCTGGTAAAAGAAAATACAATAGCTTATATGATGGGATTAAAGGATTTTAGACCGCCTGTTTTTAAGGATAGTGAATGCGCATATATTTCAGATGCATTTGTTATGGAAAAATATAGAAATAAAGGCGTAGGTGGAAAATTATGCCGTAAACTTATTTCTTGGTTTTATAATGAAGGAATTACAAGATTAGAGGTTCAAGCAGCTATTAATAACAACATATCTGTACCATTTTGGAGATCTATCGGATTTAGACCATATCTTACTTCAATGTATCTTAAAAATAGAAAAAAATAGAAAAAAGCACCTACACCTAACTAATATCATAGATACTAAATAAAAAATGAGAAAGAACCGATATAAAATTTTAAAGAATTTGTTATTCCTTTTTCTCGAATATAAATCCGAGAATAATAAGACCGATAAAAAATGCGATACCTACAAATTCAGGAGCCCCTAAGGCTATTTCAATCATTTTTCTTTTTTTTTCACCATGTCTAGATATCCCAGCCAAACTAAAAAATAAAATCTCTTGATTACATAACTTCACATAAAAAACATATATTCATCATTAAAAAAAGAAAAGATTTCATTAAAAAAATATATCAGTCATTCAGAATTTTCAATGAAATATTGCTATTCATTTTGAAATTTGAATGAAAGTTTGACCTTTGCACGATATAAAAGGATGTTCCCTTTCTCGATTTTTGCGTCGAGGGTTAATACTTCGGCAATTCTTAGATCTCTAAGAGTCTCGGATGCTTTCTTGACTACGCTGGCAACAGCATCTTCCCAACTCTTTTCAGAAGTTCCAACTAATTCAATGAATTTGTAAATTGATTCTGACATTTTTAATCACTTTTTATTTAGTTTTTTGCTATTTTTGCTCAAGCTAAGAGCATAAACCAAAAGGTAAAATGGCTTTATAAAAGCTTCCATTCGATGACTAAATGTTTATTTTGATCAGAAATAATAGGGACATCTAAGGTCAATTACTCCCGCCAGTGATTTTCTATCGTCATATTCTCCAATGCATCCAATGTAAAATGCCCCCATCCTATTGATCTTCTTTTATGGGAATAGGTATAAGCAATAGATCCATCTTTAAGTTCCAATAAGATAGGATATGCATATTCTCCACCTGATGTAAAAACATCATAGGGCTCAGACCAATATTCCCCATTGACGTCCCCAAGAATAAAACTAAGCCTATATCTACCTGGCGGTCCATCTGGACCTCCCGTTTGAGGATTACACATCATTAATACACGCCCATCTTTGAGTGTTAATAACGCAGAAGGTGATTGAGGATTGGGGAATCGCATAGGTTCTGGTCGCGTCCAAAATATCCCATCAGTATCAGAATGTGATCGATAAATTCGACCATCAAGGGTTCTCATAACACATAATATCCTGCCAGATTCAAGGATAGTAAAGCGAGGTTCGAGACATCCTTTAGGGGTTACGAACGTATGAGCCAAATGCCATTTATTTGGGTTAGCGGAATCCGAATCTCTGTTAATAAAATATGCCGCTTGGTATTGCATCGCTTCTCTATGAGTGGGAAACATTAAATGCCCCCGATTATTTTGGATCAACTTTCCATGAGGAACGTAGAAGTATTTATCTCTAACTACTCGAGGATTAGTCCATGTGAGCCCATTATCATTACTCTCAATTTGTTTTATATATGCAAGACTCCAGCCAGCTTCCAAATATGGTCCCCATCCATCAAACATAAACCCCGCATTTCTTAAGACCGAATAATAAAGAATAATTCGTCCATCAGGACATTGATACATTGGTCCTGGTCCTTCTGATTTATTGATTGTATCAACCACTACAAATGGTGTCGACCAATCAAGAATAAGACCATCTCCTTCCGTATTATATTCTGGAGTGCATAAAGAACCATAGGTTTTCACATCCTCACCTTTTTCCCCAGATCCTGCAAACCAAGTACATAGAAGATCACCGTTCTGTAATTCAATCATAGATGGTGCATGACAACTCGGTCCGTCTGGAATACTATCATACGGATAAATTAGTCCATTTCTATGTACATCAGAATCGCCTGCGGGAAATGCATCATTAATTCTCGCATCATAAGAACTCGGTGGATTATCTGTATGCAGACGGGATATATGTAGGTCAATTAGTGGAAAAGGCAGTGCAAAAATACATATTCCAATAAGAATTATTAACATAACACGTTTTATCCTAAATGAATGTTTAGAATATTTTAGAGTTATTCTACTTTTATGAGCAAAGTGCCATATCAACAGGACGATTATAGCAGTTTCTATCAATAGAGGAACACCCAAAGTCCAATAATAGATTAAAACATCATAAAAAAGCAGAAAATAAACAATATAAGAAATTAACGCAAATCCAGCAATAATATATAAGAGACAAAGTAAGAATCTTGCTATTCCTCTCCTTAATATGTATTTAGCTTTACTCTTCAATCGTTCTTGCCCGATCTTTTCGTCATTTTGCTTCAGATCCTTCATAAATGTTCTGAAATTCAGTTTTAATGATTTATCGGGGTGGTGTTGTATTTGTTCGCAAAAACATACGACACCACCTAAAACCCCTAATCCAAATGCTATTGGTAACATCGTATTGAATAATATGCGATCTATACCCACTAAAAACCAGAATGTTAATGCAAAAAGCAAGTAAACTAAACCAAACACAGCTAAAGAAACGAATGTAACCCGAATATATTTTGTCTTAAAATAACCTTTTACTTTTCTAAGACTATCACTTTTGCTCATATATAATCGCTTTCAGATTTTTTTAATTGGATTAATTTAACCTTAAATAGGAAAAATGCTAAATAAAATTATAGTTAAAAGTAGTACATATTGAATTTAATTATATTAGATTTTTTAAATTGAGGATATATATGGACTTTTTTAATGTAGGAGGAAATTTAAAACAATGAGCGACAGAATGAAGAAAATTACTCTTTGCTTTATATTTTGGTTGATAACATTGATAATATCACAGAATATTGGATTTATTAGGGCGGAAGATACTCAGACTACTAAATACTTAGAAGTTGGCGATTACGTAAAATATAGTTGGGACACCAAGGAAGCATATATTCCATATTCTGCATCGTCAATATATATGGAAATTGTAGACATTTCAAACCCCGACGATGTCATTATTAATGTGAGTCGTAGGTGGGAAGAAGATGACGTTGAATATCGAGAAGCCCTCTCAATAGGGATCTCTGCTGGGAATTGGATTGTAAATAATGATACGCTTATCAATGACTGGAGTACATGTCCAGCATCGATTGGAAATCCATCAGAAATTCGAACTCATTGGACAGAAACCTACCTTGAAAATGTAACGGAATTATATTACGATGTTGAAAGAACAGCAGTGCAATTAGAATATGAATTGGATGATGTTACAATCAATGGATACTTGCATGACGTATCAGTAAGATGGCTCTGGGATAAAACGACTGGAGTTCTTCTCAATAATTCAGTTGAGTTTACTAACCTTGATGACCCTGTTTTATCGGGGTATTTTGAACAGTATCTTACAGAAACCACACTTTGGTCCTTAGATACAAGTGGAATACCTGGATTCCCACTAGAAATTATGATTCCCACTTTAATTTTAGGGATTCTATTTATAGGCGTCAAAACTTGGAAAAATAAAGAAAAGAGGGAGGGAAAATAGATGAATTCACTAAAGCATACATATTCAAAGCGTACTAAAACGATATTTATTATTGCGTTTATTACATTAAGCGGTTTAGTGTCGTTGAATAAAATGTTTAAATTTACCTACGCTGCTGATAGGAGTTCACATCCTGTTGCAAATGTTTTATTAATTACTAATAACACCATAAATGACGATAATGCACTATGGGTTTCTCTTGGATTAGACGTAAAGATAAATACAACAACGTTTCTTAATCCTGCAGCAAGTGATGGAAATGCATCCGCTGATTTAACTACTTTAGATTTCGCAAATATTGATGTTGTTGTTGTGGATAGTTATCTTCCAGAAGGGAACGATCTTAAATACCTCATGAATAATATCAATGGAACGACTAAGAATACTGGTTTAATATTCTTTGGAGGAAATTATACAGAAAGTGCAATTTTGGAGTTTAGTGATCTTCTACCTATTGAGTTTGTTATTGACAAACCCGTTTTAAACGAGACTTTATGGGATTTCTATCAGAATCAAACAGGATATGGAGATATTCCTATTGGTGATTATTTTGAATATGTATATAATGAAACCGAACCTTATGAAACGAGGAGTAATGAAATTCAAGTTTCTGTTTCCGACAAGCAAGACTCTCTACATGATGATCAGAAATCAATGTATATAAAAAGAATCGCATGGCAATCATGTCCACTATTATATGAGAGAATCTTAACATATAATTCAAAAATTGATGACGGTGCACTGACGTTGGTAGAAGTTCCTAATACGAAAGAACCGTTGGTATCTAAGTGGACATACCCAAGCAATCCAGATACAGAGGTGTTATACATATCGCCTGGTACAGCTGATCTACATAAGTGGGATGATGAAGAGGGGGAATATGTATTAGATGAATGGAATACGCCGTTCCATTTATGGCCGTATTTCAATTATATGATGTATTTAATGGTGTTTGATGTGGCAAATATCGCGGGATTTGGTGAAGATTCAATAGAAACTTACGCTCAATGGCCTCATAGTCCAATTCCACACGAAACTGAAGCGATAATTTGGATGACTTTTGTAGCATCGCTTTGGGTATTCAATTTCGTCCTATTCTTCACTTTAGGAAAAAAGAAACGAAAAGACGACTTAGAAGGTGAAGAGAAAAAGGAAAAGGGCGGAGAGGATAGGGATACTGGAGATATTGAAAAACCAGAAGCCGCCGAGAAGGACGCAGATCAAATGGATGAAGATAAAAAACCTTCAAATAGTGAAAAGAGCGCAGATGACGAAAAAACAAAAGACGTTCAAGACGTCTAATTAATGAGATTGCTAATCTAATCTCTAAATTCTTTTTTATATATTTTAAGTGAAAGTGAGTTAAAGATTTATTTTTCAAAAAAAAAGATACTTTCATATGCTTTTTAAAAATTATAAATTAGCAATAAAGACTTCTAAACGGGAAGACTTTGTCGATATTTTAGAGG
>WJKO01000223.1 GCA_014729055.1 Promethearchaeota archaeon
AAAGAATCAAGAAAAAAAGGAAAACGACCCACCAAAAAATGAGCAATCTGAAGATACACTGGACGAAAAACAATCAAAAAAAGAACATGAAGAAAAGATACGAGAATATGAACTTGAATTAGAGTCCGCACGGCAAGAATTGGAAGATTACGAAGAATCTAACGGAGAAGAGCTCGGTGATTATACTTTTGACGATCCAGATGAAGATATGAATAATCAGCAGAGTACAATTACTGTCAATAAACTATCCGAAGAAGAAGCGAAACTCAAAATTAAGAAAAATATAGCAAGAGCACATGCATATTTAGAGAAATTAGGTGTTCAAGAATTAGAAATAGACACTCAAAACAATGTTCTCGTCGTACCATTTGAATATGAAGATTTCCAATTTCGCAGTCTAATAATTGTTGATCCAGAATGGTATTTAGTGAAAGCATCTATCTTAGAGTGGGATGAAGAGATTGCTAAGGTTGAGAACCAACTCTTTTTTGAATTACTAAAGGGAAATTTTATTCTGAATGACGTTACCTATTCTGTGGATCCAGATAAGAAAAGTATTTGGTGTGAAGCAGACATCTCTTCAAATGTGGATTACGGAAGTTTTAGAATGCACTATTTAAGTATCGTATTTGCAATAGATTATTTTATCAAAAATATTTCCCATGAATTGAAATCGCCACTTCAATCAACTTATTCAAAAGACAAATCGAATAATGACTTATACATTTAATGAAAGATGAAAAAGAATTCCAAAAAATATTTATGATTCCCCTTTTAATTTTTTTCATAAGTAGCTATTAATCAAAGCAGAATAGAGGAATTATTGTGGGAAAACCAAATCCAAAACACCAGAAAAAAACATATCAACCACCCTCGAATGTTCAGCATTATAAACGTGTTGGGTTGAGTCGAAGACATATCTTAATGATTACAGTGGGTTCTATCATTGCAGTAGCCATGGTAGCAATTACCATTGTTGTCATTAATCGAGAAGAAAACCCAAACATATTTGTTGAAGTAGGAGATAATGTAGAAATGCGGTATACCTTATGGCTATCCAACGAAGAAGGTACAAAGGTTGAACGCTTGAATTCAGGAGAATTTTCATCGGATATTAAAGATACAGCCAAAGAAACGGGTTTAATATATGGATATTGGGAAGCGCTTTTAGGTATGCAAAACGGCAGTATCGACGAAGTGTGGTTACCAGCATGTATCGATGATGCAATTGAAACACCTGAAGGTGTAGTCTTAGATGACCAATGTGTAGCAGGAGATGATTGGGATGACCGATATCCTCCAGGGCAAGTGCGGGCAAAATCATACGGTGGGGATGAAGCTGCAGCGGTTAGAATAGTAGAAAGTGAAGAATCCGGTGAAGATATTGATCTTCGATTTAAGGATCTTGTGTTTAGAATTGAGATATTAAATATTGTAAAAGGCGACTTCGATTAGTAATTCGTTAACAAGCACAAAATAAGCAATAAAAAAACCATAAAATAAATATTTTAGCGAGTATCTTATTCCAATTCTTTCAGCAATGCTTCTCTAATAATCTTCTTTTCTTTTTTAGTTAAATCTGAGAAGGAACGATCTGTTTGAATTTGGCACTTATCATCAAATAAATTTAAGATTAAAATGATGGAGTTCGTTACTACGTCTTTAACATCTGCATTATCTTTAAGTTCTTTCTCCTCTTTTATCTCACGCATTAAATCGATGTAACTGAAGTCAGTCCATTTTTCAATCTCAACTTTAGGTTTGGGCTTCTTTTCAGTGGTTTCCTCATAGAAACTAATAATATCGGTATAATATTCGATTTCATTTTGGTTTTCGGAGCTTTTCATTTGTGAAACCACCTTTTTGTTTGTGTTTTTTATACTCATACCATAGAAATTAGTAAATTGTTTAATTGGGAAAATTTATCTTCAATATAAACCAAACAAATTCAGAAATATAAATATTTTTGGAAAGAATAAACTTGACAAATAAATACGCAATAACATGAAAACAAAGTTTCTAAGAGGAAATATGTTTCATACAATTTTTGGTGCCTTAAAGTAACTATCTTTCTTTTCTGGTGCATTTTTAAGTGCTTCTTCTTTGTCTAAGGATTCCTCAACAACATCTTCTCTAAAAGAATTTACAATATCGTTAGGATGTGTACGTGGTTCAACATTTTTAGTGTCCAATTCACTGAGCTTTTCAAAATATTGTAATATGTTATTTAATTGGGTTGTGAATTTTTCTTCTTCCTCTTTAGAGAGTTGCAATCGGGCTAGCTTTGCTATTTCTTGAGTATCTTCAATTGTCAATTTAGAATCTTTAGTCATCATTACCTCATTTCTAAATTATGCATTTTCATTTTAATTTTTTTAGATTTCTAAGCTTTTTTTTGAAATATACTTTAATTTATCAAATAAAGGTTTAATTTCAATTAATCTCTTTAAAAAATATGTCAGAAAAAAAAGAGGATATTTGGGAATCTATCCCCTCCTCTGTGTATATTGCATTAGGTAGAAGGGGACAAGAAAGTATAGCTACTACGGAGTGTTGGATGGAAGGTTGCGACAATAAAGACGAAGATGAAATACAATTCTTAGATAAAGAGATAAGTACTTCCGATAAGGCTAAAGATGGAAGCTATTTTACGTGTACTAAGATTACGGTCCGATGTAAAAAATGCAACCAAAAATATAAGTATGCTTTAAAGATGACATATATTATTCCAAAAGATGCAGAGGAAGGAAGCAAAGCTAAGCCATTTATGGGCATGCTTTATATATTGGACGAAAATGATAAAAACTTGGGTTTTGCGGGTTATTGTTAAAATATAAAATGTAGGGTGAAAATATCGAAAAAATGGAAAATCTCGAGACGAAGCAGAATGACCGACCAAAAAAACTACATTATTTTATTTGATTTAGACAATACTCTTATTGAGATCGTGAGAAGTCACGAGCATTTCGATCAGATTATTGTGGATGTGTTTAAGAGAGCAGGTGTGCCTATACCGAAAGACAGAGATCGAGATAAACTATGGAGGAATAATGATTACGAAAGTCTGTTAAAGTCTTGGGATTTTCAGGATCCCGTGTTGTTCTGGAGATTATTTGATGAAATTGACCTTGAAAGACGTAGAAGAATATTTAAAGATGGTCGAATTCGAATTTATGATGATGTCATTCCAGTACTAAATGATATCAAAAAGAAGGAGAATATTTTTTCAGCGATTATTTCCAATACGACTCAAAAAATAGTAGAATTCCAATTAAATAAACTAAGGATGCGAAATCTATTTGATCGAATATACGGGTTAGGAGAATTCCAAAGTCTCTGTAAGCCATCACCCAAGGGTGTTAATTTAATTCTTTCCGATTTCGCGGAGAGTATCAATTTCTCAAAATCCAATGTATATATTATTGGGGATACTCCGAACGATATAGCTGCAGGGAAACGCGCTAATATTAAAACAGTTTTCATAAATAGAAAAAACCGAGATCTTGAAGAATTGGGTAAATATCAACCGGATTATACAATTAATACCTTGAATGAATTAACAGATTTAATTACGAGTCACTAAATTTAGTACAATAATCAAAAGTAAAGGGAAAAAAATGACCAAAGACCAGGAAACTTTTCACCTACATTCGAGCAAACTTATAAATCGTATTATAAACTGGGATTTTAAACATTTAACGAAATCATATAAATTTGGTCAAAAATACACCCAATGGGTTAGACTTTTTTCATTCTTTGGATCCTTTCCTGCATATTTAGTCGTCATGTGCTTCTTTTATTTCTACGGAGATCATTTTAACATCTCAAAATATCGATATTTTAGTCTAATGCTCTTTACAGCTGGTGTGGTGATGAGTTTATTGATTGTATCAATTCCGAAATATATACTCAAAAGGAAACGCCCTTACATGGATGAACGAATAGAATCTTATTATAAAATTAAAGTTATAAATCGAGATCCCGAATTCGGGGGTCAGCAACAATCTTTTCCATCGGGACATGTTTATTTTTGGACTTTTCAAGCTATTATCATTGGTTTTCATTTCAATATTTGGATCGCGATACCAATATATCTAACAATACCATTGATGATGTTTGCAAGGATGCATTTAGGCTGTCATTTTCCCTCTGATGTTGTAATTGGGGCAATATTTGGGGTACTTAGCGCGATAATTACCATTGTATTCTTTTATTCCTTCTTTTATCCATCTTATTTGATAGTATGGTCATTTTTAATGGGACGATTTTTCTGATTTCTTTCAGAAATTTTTAGATATCGTGCCAAAATGCATCAAGGTGTTCTTGATTTACATCCCATTCTCTATCAATCTCTTCTAAAGTCTCATTGTAGAAGAATTCTGGTAACTTATTATCTTTTTCAGTTATTCCCGCCTTTTTGTTAAATTCGATCTCCATTTTCAAACATTTTCTAGCC
>WJKO01000224.1 GCA_014729055.1 Promethearchaeota archaeon
AAGTATATGTGCTCTTGATTCGCTGGAGAAATTATATTTGGGAGGAAATCCTATTAAGGAACTCCCGGATTGTATCGGCAACCTTGCTTCATTGAAAGAGCTGATGCTATGGGGGACTGATATTATCGCGCTTCCCGATTCGATTTGCTCCTTAAAGAAACTCGAAAGATTAGTCTTGTTCCATAGTGAATTGCGTACATTGCCCGATTGTATCGGAGATCTTAAATCGCTTGAGACATTAAATGCAGGACACTGCTATCTAACATCTGTGCCCGATAGTATAACGAAATTAACATCCTTGACATATTTTTCGGTTTGGATGAATGATATCGAATCGGCCACGAAAAAAATTTTTAAATGGACTAAAAAACTTTCCAAAAACGGGTGTAGGGAGTTATGGCATATTCAAAGAAACAAAAATTTAAGTATGCGTTTTGGCAAAAAAGGATTTCTATGGAAAATTTGGGTTTATTTAAGAAATTTAATTAATCTAATTATAAAAAAACTGAATTAAATTTGAAAAGTCTGTCAACAACACGTGAAGGATTCGCAAGGGCATGATGTGCTTGATAGCAATGGAATTCCGCTACTTGAGCGAGTTGAAGCTCCAAACGGACAAGATTATGATTTTCTCGCAGAATATTTATATGAAGTTCTTAAAGATATGATCAATTAAAACCTAAGGAAAATTACTTTACAGGATATTGGGATGATTTTGCTCAAATTTAAAAAGACAATATATGAAAAATATAATAGAAAAGGGAAAATATTGAGGAATTAGGATGAAAATTATGGAATTCATTTATTCAATGTTGGTGAATAAAAACTCTAAGAACAAAAGGGCTATTAAAGGATGCACTGAAGAAGATATTAGGAAATTAGAAAATGTTTTAAACGTCGAACTGCCTATTGTCTTCAAGCAATATTTACTAGTATTCGGCAGAACACATGAGGATATAATTTCATATGTTATTAAATTTCCGTATTTAACTAGCGTTCAAGAGGAAGCCATCCAGAAGTTATCAGAATTTGATAATGAATTTAAAGATCATATGGATATCATCATAATAGATTTAGTCTATTCTCAACAAGGAATTTATTTATTATATCTAAAAGATATCTCATATTATGACGATCCACCGGTTTATGAATTCATGGAAGGTGTTAGTCCACAAAGTTACAGAATTTCCAACTCGTTTTCTAGTTTTATCATAGAACGAATTCTGAGGAAGTGGGGAAAGAAAATATGACAAGTGATAACCCAAGAAATAAGAACATAAAAGATGAGTTGAAAGTTGTTCATGAATTGAAAAGAAAAATCGATTTTGGAAGAATACATTTTTATAAAAAAAAATCAAGTATTTTTCGCCTTATAATTCGAGGAACGAACCTTACCGAACTTCCGAAAGAAATTTTGCATCTATCCGGTCTAAGAGATCTCTTTATAGAGAACAATCAACTGATGAAATTTCCTGAATGGATTGGAAAATTGAATAATTTAGAATATATAGAAGCATCTGGCAATATTATTACCCATTTTCCTGAGGAATTTAGTGATTTAAAATCTTTAATACGTTTAGATTGTTCTTTTAATCCTCTTAAGGACGTTAAAAACTTGTTTTCAAAGGGTTTATCTAATCTTAGCGCATTAATACTGAACAATACCGGACTAAAACAACTCCCTTCAGAAATAGCTAACTTGAAGTTAACGAAATTATATTTGAATGGAAATTATTTAAAAGATCTCCCAACAAGTATATCAGAAATTAATACTCTATTAGATCTAAGGATCGAAGACAACAAATTACGTGAGTTTCCCGCTGAAATAATGTTTCTAAAAAATCTGGACAATCTATCGCTAAATAACAATGAACTAAAAAGCGTGCCTTGTGATATACTTGAATTACCTCATTTACGTCATTTATCTCTTTCCGGAAATCATCTAAACTCATTTCAGATAGACAACATAAAATCTGATAACTTTTCTTTTTTGGATATAAGCGCAAATGAATTCAAGACGCTTCCTCATAACATATCGAATTTATTTAAATTAAATGTTTTTTTAAACTTATCTGGGAATCCGTGGGAACATTTTCCAGATTTATCGTTTCCAGACGAATATAAAACCAGCATTGGCAATAATGGTACATTGATAATATTAGATATCTGTTATTGGAATAAGTTACTTAAAGAAAACCGGAATATGTATGATGTTCTAATGTCTCCAATGGTAGACTTAACATATAAAGATATCGTGTTAGATTATTTTACAGACTTAATACATGAAGGAGATGATTTTGGGACAATTAGCCGTAAAATCAAGCAGGCATCAATGGATAAATGCTTATTTTATTCACTGGAACATAAATTCAGCGAACGGATTGATCTCGGTGCACCACATTATACTAAATTTAGTTCTGCATTATTGAATCTTCTGCAAGATTTACCTATATTTAAGAATATTAATAGGAATATTTATCATCCATATCCGGGCATTTACGTAAACAATGATCGTATTTTTCGCTTAGATCTAAACTCCAAACACTTAAAACACGTGCCAAAAGATATCTCTAACATTGATACGCTGGAGGAATTAGTTTTAAGATTAAACCTATTGAAAAGCTTGCCCGGCGAATTAGGTGGTATAGATTCGCTGAAATATTTGGATTTGTCACGGAATAATTTTTTTGAAGTACCTCCATCTGTATTTTCTCTGGAAAACCTTGAATATCTTAACCTAAGTTATAATAATTTGGTGGATTTACCCGAGACAATTGAGAATCTTCAGAATTTAAAGAGATTAGACTTGTCAAATAACCGTATGAGATCTCTACCGGCGGGAATTCAGAATCTCGAACACTTAGAATTGCTTAATGTTTCAGACAATTATATTTCTGATATATCCTCTTTTATTGACTTTTTCAAGGGCGGAATACGGGTGGACTTGTCTCATAATTACATAGAGGAGCTGCCCAAAGAGCTGCAAGATCGGAAGAATATTTCATGTGTTTTCTACATTGAGGGATATTTTGACTATCCTTACTGGTGGTAGATAACTATTGTTTACGGTGCTTTTTGATGCATTTGAAAAACGAGGGTGTGCGCTTTTACAGACGGTGGAAAAGGCGATATCGGCGATCTAAAATCCGGTTCTGCGATATTTCGCTCAAAACAAGACATACTGGACTTCATTTCGGCGGGAATTCAATATCAACTAGACAACTCGGGGAATATAAAATATTTTCCTAATGGTAAACCAATCCCAAATCCTAATTTCGATAATGCATTCTATGGCAATGATATTTATGAGAA
>WJKO01000225.1 GCA_014729055.1 Promethearchaeota archaeon
ATCCTCAATATATCCAGTAATGCTAAGAGAACCAATCTCTGCGGGATCGGTAGTATTAGAAAAATCAATTACTTTAATTCCGTTATTTCCATCCGCTACATAGACCAAAGTACCTTGAGTATCAATATCCTCAACTGAAGTTAGGGATGAAAAGCTTGAAAAACCATAATCAGTTGAGCCTTCCAATTCTAACACATCTGTAATTCCGAGAATAATTAATCCAGATTTCATAAGCCCCATATCTTGACTAAAACTTGGGTCTCCATCGAGATAATAATCCCCAAGTATATACAGCAGTTCGTTATGCAATAACAAGTTGTAAACATCAAGGTCATAATTCTCAGCAATTATTGTAACATTATTCGGGTCTCCTAAATCAAGACAGATCAGAGATTTCTTTAATTGGAATTCTGTAGTTCCTTCTAAAGGTTCAGTATTTCGATAACCAACTGCGAAACTACCAATTCCTATAAAATTTTTGAACAGATAATCATCGCCCTTGTATTCTTTGATTGGTGTCATATCCGTTAAGTCACTTGCATTAAGTGCTTTAAGTCCATTAGTATCAGATAGATACAATATATCATTATATTTTACGACTGTTTGTGGAAGTTCAGTCTCATATTCTCCAATATACTGCATATTGAATGGATTAGAAATATTGACTATAATAATTCCATCTTGGTATCCAAGTATCGCTAGGTCTTCTACAATGTACATATTTTGAAAATCAATTCTTAAAGATGGTGCCGTATAATTTGATATAATACCGTTCTCACTTAGAGATAAGTCTGCACTTGCATTTAAAACGGTAAAAGTATTGTACTTCTCACCATTTCGCTCAAAGATATAAACTAATCCATCACGATACTCAAATAAATCTACTTCTGTATTAATTAAATAACCAGTAAAAACCATGTTTTCCGGATCTGTCGCATCATATCTTTCCAAACCATAAGCAGAAGCCATGAAAAAAATATCACAGACACCAGTTATTGGAGAATAGATTCCGTTTTCATAGTTACCGGAGATATCGGAAATAAAACTAAGATCCGAGGGAACACTGCGGTCTATGAGGTGGGTTTGTGAATTGTATTCGTCATTTAATACAATACTACCCTTCAATATAGCGATTCCATTGAATACGTTTGATGTTTCATATTTTCCTAAATAATTGAGGTCAGTATCTCCCTCCTCAAACAATTCCTCCAAATTCTCATAGCTTGAGTCAAATAGTCCGATACCCGAACTCGTTGCATAAAATGCAAAGAATCCTATGAACCCTATTATAAGTATAATTCGTTTTGTTTTCTTCTTCATTTTTCTTCACTCCTTTTCTCTGGCAAATCGGAATTTCGTATCGTTTCCTTAGATTTCCTTCCGTCAATGATTTCATTTACATAGGGAATATAATCTTCATGAATGCCAATTTTATCCGCAAGAACCATCCAATCATCAGTTTTCACAATCTTCTTCATCTTTTTCATGCGCTTTTTTAATTCTTTAGTATTAAGAAATTGATTCAGATTTTTAGTCCATGCGCCAGATAACTCGCCATTTTTAACAAGGTGTTTAGTAACCTTGTAAATCATCTCTGCGCTTAGGTCATATGTTCTTTCTACAAAGTTTATGAATGAAATCTTATTTTTCGGTAATCCATCTCGTAACTTAGTTAGGTCATCTTGATAATTTATAAGGAATTTCAATACTTCGTCAGTTGATTCTTCGTAATCCTCCATTTTAAATTCAACCCCAAGTTCTCTGTGCAATTCAAGAGTTGCCATATCACCCCATTCAACACTTTCACTTTTTATCGGAACAATAAATAAATCATTATTTTTAGCGTATTGTAGTTGTTGTTTTGATTCTTCAGAATTAAGCGTTTCATCGGTTGCTAAGAAAACAAAAACTTGACTATTTTGAAGATCTCTCTGTTTTAGATTCGATGGTCTATCTTCTTTAGATGTAGCATCAAAATCCGGATCATAAATATATGGTGTGGTTTCTTTAACAGATTCAATCTTTTTTACAATGTCCTTAAGGTTATAACGTATGAAATCACCAGGAGAATGAGTCATAAACACCCTCAATAAAAATGGCTTTTTAAAGGCTTTAATAAATGAAATGAGTGAAGCTAATGCGGCTAAGGCAAAAAATACACCTAAAATAATCATACCGTAAAGATAGATCTTGGACGGATAACGTGCTGAATCAGCAGGATTTGTGCCAAAACTAATTTCAATGCCGTCTGAATATCCATCATTATCCATATCAGGTAATGTGGGGTCAGTGAAATATGTTTTAATTTCCGCGTAGTCCGTTAATTGATCACTATCAGTATCAGATTCTTTTGCAGTAGCCAAATTAGGATCAAGGCCATATATAAATTCTATTGTATCATTTAATCCATCTCCGTCGGTATCTTGTTTTCGAAAGCTTGTTCCTAGTTCTTTTTCTTCAAGATAGTGTAAACCATCTCCATCAACATCATTAGTAGGACCATTGAGAATCTGCAAGAAGGATAGAGTTAATTCACCAGGATAATACAATCTGCCACTTGTTACTACCATCTCTGCTGTTTCTTGTGCAATTAGATTGTCAATAAATTCAATACTAGCAGAATGTTTAATATCAAATATAATTATTTTATCTTCACCAGAAATGTATAATTCATCCCCTTGCGCGACTATTGATTGAGGATACAAATAGAGATCATAACTCATTAATTCACTAAATATGTCCAATGTCGATAATTTAGATGGATTCCCAACATCTGAAAAATCAATAACATCAAGATATGGCATTCCCCATTCTGCTGGTGGATTAAACATATCATCACCAGGATAGGAAAGATAACAAATATATGCTTTATGATCATGCATAGTAAAGCAAGTTCCTTCTTGTTCTACTGCTAAATAAGCAGATATAGAGTTGAGATTAGAAGGATCACTAATATTAAGAACTCTTATGGTGAGATTTTCATCTAGTCTATCACCCGAACCCACATCTGTATCAAAAACATACAAATAATCATTCTCTATTTGAATATCTCGTATATAACGAGTATCATATTGAGATTCGATTTGATAGCTATCTAATAATGTCGGATTTACAGGATCCGATGCATTGACTGATAAAATATATGGATGTTGACCGAGTTTCTCCGCTGCAATATAAGCAATGTCTCCATCAATTTCTATTAAATTAAAGTAGTTATCCATTGATCCATACAAGAGAGTTTGAAATGAACCAATTTCCTCTGGATCCGTCATATTGCTGACATTTACACATCGTAGCCCGTGTCCTTCAGAGGTTACATAAGCGATATTTCCTTGTAATTCTATATCAGTAAGATCAAAAACTCCTTTCCAATACCCAACTGGAATAACATCGTTAATTACATTAATATTAGAATCTAATTCTTCATCATAAACATACGAAGACGTTGTTGGAATCTCACTAATGTTGATAATACGTAATCCTGTTCTTAGAGAAGATATGTATGCGATTTCACCACGAATCTCAATTCCAGTTCCCTCGCCAGGTACGGCAAAACTATAGGAAGGATTGAAGTTATCTGCATAATCATAAGTTTCACTAAAGATAGTTGTAGAAACACCATCATCTAATGCTGCTATGGCAACAACTCCGTCAACTACCGAGATTTTGTATCCCCCACTTAAATTGAAATTCAATTCTTCTATACTATATCCATAGTCCAATGTGTACACACTTGTGTTTGATTCGCTGACTGCAAAGACAAAATTATCCATATAATTAATATCGGTATAGCCACCATCCCGTTGTCCAATGTAAGAGGTTTCAACGTTATTATAATCATTCACAACCATGCAAATAAATCCAGATTCATCTGCAACGTATAATCTATGTCCATCTATTGCTACATCTTTCGCATCATTAGTGTCAATAGTATTCAACAGAACAGGATTATGTCTATCAGTAACATCTACAATACGAATTCCAGCATTACCATCAGCAACATAGACTAAATTACCATCCACTTGAATCCCACGTGAATTAGTAAAAGAAGACAGAGAACCTACTTCTGTTGGTGTATTAATATCAGTGATATCAATAATTCTTAGTCCATCGTTACCTGCAGCAATATAAACATAATTACCTGCTACATCCAAATCATAATGATTTAAACTAGTAATTCCAGAAGAGATGACTTCAAGATTTTCTACATCAGTGATATTGATGATTGTAAGACCAGAACCTTCCGTCCCTATAAAAGCCCAATTACCTTCAACATCTAAAGATATTGCATCTTGAGAAGTCCCAAGAGTACTTAAATCCTCAATATGGTTTGGATCGGTAATATTAAGCACAAGCAACCCTTGAGAGCCCGCAGCGACAAAACATTCATTTCCACGAATCTTGATATCATTGGCACTACTTGTAGTGCCAAATGAATCTGCAGCGATGATGAAATCATCATAATTAATCGACGTATTATACGTACCTGTCACATCAGAATAATCTTTAGCAATAGGAGCATAAATAAAGAGAAAAGGCGTAATCGAAAAAAGGATGATTACAAGTATCAATCGTTTGATTTTCGTATTCATAACCATGAATTCGTAGTTTTCTTTAAATATTTTCTCAAAATAAATAAATACCGGAATAAATGCAATCTAAAAACTCAAAATTCTAAACAATAGAATTGAAACATAGCTTTGCTCTGTTTAAAAAAGGATTCAATCAATTATCAATTCAAAAGAAAAAAAAATTATGTTACTTCCATTTTAACGCCACAATGTGTGGGGATTTGTTGTTCTCCGCAATTAATTCCCATTCCACCTTCGTCTTTAGGTAGATTCATCCAGCATACTAGTTTTCCGTCTCTTTTTAACATATCCCTCCCACAATGTTGTGGTAACGGCTGTTCATGTCCGCATTTCTTACATTTTAACATACTTGGCATGTTTTCATCTCCTTTTGTTTTATTTTTAGAGGGTTCTCCAACGTCTTTTTTCTGTCGATCTAGTTTCTCCATCATTTCTTGAGCTTCTTGAATATCTTGTTTTTGCTTCTCTGTTCTTGGGTCGTAGCGCTTTAGTAATAGTGCAGATGTTACTACTGACACAGAACTAAACGCCATAAATAGCGAGGCTAAACCAGGTGGTAAAAATAGACCGATAATTCCGTAAAACAGACCTGCTGCAAAAGGAATACCGATTAAATTATAGATAAATGCCCAAAATAGGTTCAATTTCATCCGGTTATATGTTTTTCTAGATAGTTTTATGGCATTAACTAGATTAATTAAATTTCCTTTAACAAGTACAATATCAGCAGACTCTAACGCAACATCAGTTCCTGAAC
>WJKO01000226.1 GCA_014729055.1 Promethearchaeota archaeon
ATAATACAAAATACTTACGTTTGTAATCATTCGGTAGTTTCTTCATACCGTGTGTTGTTTGAACTTCCATTTCTGGAAATTTATCTCCTATTAGCGGGAAACTCTGTTCCATTTTTTCTCACGTCGTATACATTTTTATATATTATTTTTTGTGTAAAATTGCAAAGAATAAGTATTCAAAATGTGAATATATAAATAATTCTTATTTTTAAAAAGTAAAATGATAGGTTGGCTAGGCTGAAAACTATCATTTTAGCAAAGACGAATGATAAAAATAAACAAAAACTCAAAAATACTTCAATTGCGAAAACATATAAATTTTCCTTAATTATCAATCATATTCAACAAATAATTACGACGGATGAAAATGGTATTAAAAAGAAGTAGATTCCCCGAAATAGGCGAACTGGTTGTAGCACAAGTAGAAAACATCGAAAAAATGTATATTTATGTGAGATTAGAAGACTATGTAGGCAATCATGAAGAGAAAATTTCAGAAGCAGAAGATATTCGAGCCAGAGGAATGGTCCATATATCCGAGCTTGCTAATCGCTGGATCAAAAATATCAATAATTTTGCACGGATTAATCAAAGACTAGTGTTAAAAGTCCTCCGAGTAGATGAACGGAAGGGTCATATCGACTTATCGTTAAGGCGTGTTAATAAAGAGCAAAAAACCAACAAGATGAATGAATGGAAATATGAAGTAAAAGCGGAAAATTTATTCAGAATGTTCGGTAAAGAACATGATTTGTCGTTGATAGATATGTATGATTTATTTGGATGGCCTTTAATTGATGCATATGGTAGCATCCATGAAGCATTTGATGCAATTAAAAAACAAGGTAAATCAGTAGTCGATGATATTAAAATAGAGGAAGATTATGAGGATCTTAAGGATGAATTTTTTGAATTAATAGACTCAAGCGTTCAATTACAGCAGGTTGATATTGAAGGACAATTTGAAATAGTGGTATATGAAGGAAACGGCGTTGATATCGTAAAAGATGCATTTAAATCTGTCAAAAAGATTAAAAAAGGAAAATTTACAAATTTTGACTTTCTCTATATTGGTGCCCCCTATTATAGAGTAAAGATTACTGCAAACGACTATCCAACAGCGGAGAAATACTTGAAAAAGATTCGGGACGAAATGACTAAAAAAATTGAATCTTTTAATGGAACAGTTGCATTTGAGAGAACCGATTAGTGGTTTGTTAATTTTTCCAGGAGGATTTAATAAATTGCCTAAAAAAATTTTTTATTGTGATGTCTGTAATGAATATACCCTAAATTCGGATAAATGTCCGCATTGCAATGGCGATGTGAGAACGCCACATCCTCCAAAGTTTTCACCCATAGATAAGTATCAGAAATACCGAATTTCTCTGTTTAAAGAAAAAAATCCAAAAACCTCAAATAACTATAATTAAATATAAGAAAATCAAATCTTCTTTCAATCAATTTATAAGTTATTTAAGACCAAATAATTAGTAACATAAGAGGATAGTTTTTAGTTGTGAAAATTTGAGCTATCTATTGATAAAAAATGTTACCTATTGCCCCGTTAATGATTGAACATAGACTAATTGAACGAATGATACATATATTTAAACTAGAACTTGATACAATCAAAGAAGAAGACCAAGTAGATCCAAATATGATTTATAAGGTGGTCGATTTTATTCGTACATACGCAGATGAAACCCATCACGGAAAGGAAGAAGATATTCTTTTTAGAGAATTAAAAAAGAAAGAACTTTCCCCTGAACATCAAAAAACAATGAACGAACTCATAAATGAACATGTATATGCAAGAAAAACCACAAGTCAATTAGTAGATGCAAATGAATTGTATGAAAAAGGAAATAAAGACTCATTAAATGTAATTATCAAAAAGATTGAGGAGTTAATTGAGTTTTATCCAAAACATATAGAGAAAGAAGATAAACATTTCTTCACACCTATAATGGAATACTTCAACGAAAAAGAACAGCAAGAACTCTTAAAAGAAGGTCAAGCATTTGATCGAAAGATGATACATAGAAAATACCAAAAAATCGTGAAGAAATATGAGACGCAATATGATATCTCCCCCGATATGAAAGATTCCGATTGGATTAACTATCTTTAATGGGAGAATATAATCCATTGGATGATTTATTTACCTTAGTATGATTCTTCTATAAGTTCTTCTACATCTTTTCTTGTTTTTTTAAATGGTCCGGGATTCTCCATTTTAATTGATGCGAGAGCTGCGGCGTATTGGATCGAACTAACCATATCTTTTTCTAACCTTTCTGTGATATATGTTGTGAAGCTTGTATCCCCTCTGCCCGTTCTACCTTTTAGATTTTTGTTCTTAAAAGGCGATTTTATACATTCATCTTCGCTACAAGCGATCAATCCTTCGTTGTGAGAAATAATAACCTCAGACGCTCCTAATTCTACAAACTTATATGCAGCCTCCCTTCTACCGGCAAATGTATCTGTTTTAATACCCAATAAGAACTCAGCTTCTGCAGCATCTGCCTTGAGATAAGTAGTATAAGGAAGGGCCTCGTTCATTTGATTCCACTTCTTAAAACCCATAGATCCGTTGTCTTCAACCGATCGAATTAATCCTTGTACATCTACTGCAAGAAAGGCTTTATTTGAAAGAGATTTCATCAATTCGAAATCAATTTCTCCGGTTATTAATCCGCTGTATTGAACTAATTTTGTCGATAGGGGTGGAAAATCCATAATTTTAAATCCATCTGCTTGACTTACGCTAGTGCAAATTCGGGTTTCTTTATCAGCTGTGGGATAATAATTTTTAATGGAAGTTGTTTCTTTCGATTCTACCCAGAAAATATCCACATTATCGCTTGGAAATTCTTTAATATAGTTTTTGTCTTTTTTTGATGTTTTCGTTACAACGGCAACTTTCCGACCTAATTGATGAGCAGTCCACACTGCATGTAAAATTGCACCCCCAATCATTGAGTACTCCGTGTCGGGCGTCTTTATTACATCCAAAGACATATTTCCGAATGCTAAAAGATCATATTCAGACATATGTATTAAAATTAAAGCTTCACAAAAAAAGCTTCACATAAACTATAGATGACTGGAAAAGAAAAAAAGAAATAAATTATTCTATATGTTTTGATAAGATATTATACAAAGATTTAAAGTTTCGGTTGTCCACAGCGACCATTCCATAAGTCGGGACGCCTAACTTCTCTGCAACCTTGTCAGGAGGCAGTCTGTCTGGTAAGTCTTGTTTATTAGCGATTGCAATCACCTTTGATCCGAGCTTTCGTTCATACTGTTTCATTATCATTCTTGTCTCTTCGACGTTTTTCTCACTTGAATCCGTAACTATTACTGTAATGCCAGTTCCTCTGATAAAATCATCCCACATAAATTGAAATCGGCGTTGGCCACCAAAATCCCAAACTGCTACTTGATTTTCCCCTACATAGACTTTTTCAACATTTACACCAATAGTCGGTGACCGCTTTTCAGACATTTGTTTTCCTTGCAACAATGAAAGAAGTGTAGATTTTCCTACTCCACCTTCTCCCATAATAACTGCTTTAAGTTGATTCATAATACATTCACACACCTGTTTTTTAAGGTATGATTATCATAATGTGGAAATATATTATGAAATGAACTAACATGGAGATCTTTTCTTGATGTTATCTCGATCATCCATCATAACATTTTTTTTGGAAGAAGCCAGATGGGAAGAATGATAGAGAAAAGAAATATCATATATAAAGAATTAAATATATTCACAATAATTAAAAACATCTAAACATTAGAGATCTCAACATAATTATAACAAAACAAGCAAAAAGTTGAACATTGTTCATTTTTTCGAGGTTTTATAATTCAAGAAAAACTACTAAAAATAACAGAATAAAGTTTAGGAAAAAGGATAAGGCGTTAAATTTGGAAGATAAAGCAGAAGAAAAGACTGTTGATATTGAAGAGAATAAAGAAGGAACCCGTGAGGATAAAGGCGATGATCTTGAGAGTAAGCCCATATATAAAGGGCTAGTTGGAGTTGTAGTTGATACAACTGAAATTTGTTCAATTGATGGGATCAAGGGTTCATTATACTACCGTGGATATCCAATTCGGGAACTCGTTGAGTATTCATCTTTTGAAGAAGTGGCATTTTTATTATTATTCGGAAAGTTACCAAGCCGATTTGAGTTGGAGGCATTCAAAGATAAATTAATTCAACAAAGGGATATTCCAGATAGAATATTGATTATTCTCAAGAGTTTTCCACGTAATACGACAAGAATTGAATTGCTAAGAACTGCAATCTCGGCACTTTCTTTATATGATGAAGATGATTATGACTATTCTGAGCAAGCAAATATAAGAAAAGGGATGAGAATTATTGGTAAGATTCCGACAATTCTTGCATATAGTCATCGTATTCAATCGAATTTGCCATTAGTTGAACCAGATACAGAGGGCAAATTATCTCATGCTGCTAATTTCTATTACATGATGACTGGAAATATACCAACGAAATTAGTTGAAGATGCATTTGATAAATTATTAATATGTCATGCGGAACATGCATTAAATACGTCTACATTTGCAGCACGCGTAACCGTTTCGACGCTGTCAGATATCTACAGTGCGATAGTTAGTGCAATCGGAACATTAAGAGGACCTTTGCATGGGGGTGCAAATGAAAGAGTAATCCTATATATGCTGAATGAAATTAAGACTAAAAAAAATGTAATACCATGGGCAAAGGAAAAAATAAAAAATAAAGAGAAAATCATGGGTTTTGGTCATAGGGTATATAAAACATGGGATCCTCGTGCCTATATATTGCGTGAGTATGCAAAAAAGTTTTCAGAGATGAGAAGAAAACAAAAAGATCCCGACGGCATACCAACAGAATTCCCTGGTGAAGAAGATGTAGATTCTATATTCCAAATGACTGAAAAATTAGTCGATTATGTGGTTAAAAAGAAAGGAATATATCCCAATGTCGATCTATTCTCTGCACCTTTATTACATGGTTTAGGCGTGCCAACCCCATTATATACGCCATTATTTGCAAGCTCGAGATGTGTTGGGTGGGTTGCGCATTCAATCGAACAGCTAAAAAATAATAAACTCATTAGACCAAGATTGAGGTTTCAAGGGGAATTAAATAAAAAGTATGTTCCGCTAGATGAAAGATAGATAAAAAGACATAAATTAATTTGATTATTTCTAATTTTTAGAATTATTACGGGATTTTTTAAACATATCTTGTAATTCCGCAAGATTTTTTTCCGCTTCATCTTCTTCTTTTGTTTTTTTCGCTGTTTTATCTTTAGATAATTCGGATTTTAATGCACTTTTTATGCTGTCCTTTAATGAGAATAATTGTTGTTTCTTGAAATCCTTTTGTCCTCCTTGATTTGAAGATGTTGATGTTCCCGAAGCCCCACTTTTTCTATTTTTAGCTAACGTTCTAAACATAGAACTTAGATCCGTTAATACCTCTTTTTCTCCCTTTTGCTGATTAATTCTTTTCTGTTTTTGAGCTTCTATCGCTGCCATCTGTTTTTTCTTAAATTCTGCCCGTTTTTGGAAACTTTCTTCGTATGCTCTTTGTAATTTATATAGCTTTTTTATTTCATTTTCAATATACGTTACTTGTGAGAACCATGAGATCTTTTTAAATTCTTGTATAGCCTCTTTATATATATCAGCAGCATCGATGTAACATTTGCGTTCAACCCACTTTTCTGCTTCATCCATTAGAGCAAAAGCTTTTTCTTCTATTTCTTTATTATATCCTTGCTCTTCTTGAAATTCTTTAAATTTGTTTTGCTGTTGTGCTTTATAAGCTTCATATTGTTCCATCTGTTGTTGAATAGATTTTTGGAATTCGTCGTGCTGTTGGACTGCTAAATTCTTCTGCTTTTCTTTCAATTGAGCTTCTCGTTCCACTCTAGATTTTTCTTCTTTAATATTCTCAATAACACGATCAATATAACTGTATTCATCTGGGGAACCTATTTGAGCCAACATAGATTTTGCCTTCATATACAATTGAATTGCCTTATCATAATCTGCATCTTCTGCTTGAGAATATCGGTTTGCTTCATCAATTAATTTCAGTGCTTCATTTTGTATTTTTGATATTCCTTGTTTTTCAGCTTGTATTTTATTGAAATCTTCTGTTTTCAATTCAGTTGATATCTTTTGCTGTTGTATAATATCTTTAGACAGTCTATTGCGCATTGCCTCTTCTTGTTTTTGTCTTTCTTTACGATTCCGAAGAGTTTGTTGGTTTACAAGTTCGGCTCTTGCTTTTTCATTTCTAATATTTTCAATGACAATGTTAAGTTGATTTATCTCGTTTTGCCATCCAATTTTGATAAGAAGTTCAATAGCTTTTGTGTAATATTTGATTGCAATATCATATTTCATCTTTTTTAAGGCTTTTTCGCCCTCTTCTATCAGTTTAAATGCTTTGGTCTGGGTCTTCTTTTCTTCTCGTTTTCTTTCTGCCTCTTCTTGGCGCTTTTTCTTCTCTTTTTCATGTTCTGCCTTAATTACTTCTTGTATTCCTGGCTTTTCCTCTTTTTGAGTAATTTCCTTCTTTATAACGGTTTTTTCCAAACTTGCTTCATAATCACGTTTGTTTTTCATTACTTGCTGGATAGTTTCTCTAATTCTTGGGGTGTAGTCGGTCCAACCGAGGTCGTTTAATAAAACAATTGCTCGATTATATTTTTCGAGTGCTTTATTATATTGATTATGTGCTGCATTTTCTTCAGCTTTTGATAATAATGCAAACGCCTCATCTTGTTTTTGTTTCTCCTGCACCTTTTTGTTTTCAAATTCTTTCATTGGAAAAAGCGTAGCATCCAATTCTGGTTCCTTTTCAACGGGCACTTGCGGCTGTTTCGGTTCTTGCGATTCAAAAACATCTTCCATTTTTACTTCAGTTGATTGTGCAATTTTTGCAGCTCTTTGCTCTTCTTGTGCGATTTTCTGCTTCAATTTATCAACCAGGTTATGAATTCTATTTTTTTCTTTTGTCCACCCTAAATTATTAAGGATTTCAGCGGCACCCAAGTATTTTTCAACCGCTTCCTTGTAATAGTCGATTTTCTCAAAATTTTTAGCTTCATCAATTAAAGCAAATGCTTCCTTTTGCATTTTTCGTTCTTTTTGTTTTTGCATTTGCATCTGTTTCATGGTTTCTGCATTTCTCTTTTGAACATCACTAAGATTTTCTCCTTGTTTAAGAGTTAAATATGTGGGAGTATAATCTTGCTTATTGGTCTTTTTTCCTTGTTGGATTGTTTGTGCTTTGACTACATCCGGTTGAGATTTATTCACTTGGGCAAATGTTGGTTTATATTCTTGAGGAGTAGTTTTAGGTTGTGGCGTCGAACTATAAGAGGTTGCTTGCAGTTTCTTTTTTAGTTTTGAAATTTCAATTTCAAATCCCGAAAGTTGTTCTTTACCCCAACCAGCTTTTGTTAGAAAATCTATGGCTTTATTCAGTTTGTTAATAGATTCTTGAAAATTTGTAGATTTTTCTGATTCTTTTGCTTCATCAATTAATTTAAAAGCTTGATTTTGGAGTTGTTTGAGATGTTGTTGCTTGGCGGCTTTTTGTGCAGCTTGTGAATTTTGCCTTCTCATTTGAGCATTTGGAGATGTTTTAGGTAAATTACCCCGCATTACGGATTGTCCGGCAAAGCTTTGAGGTTGTTGCATGGGTTGTTGAGGTTGTTGCATGGGTTGTTGAGGTTGTTGAGGTTGTTGCGTGGG
>WJKO01000227.1 GCA_014729055.1 Promethearchaeota archaeon
ATTATTTCTAATTATTCTAATTATTATAATAGTTCAATTAAAAATTTATTGTGGAAAATAACTTAATTTTTGAAGAAAAAAATGAAGGAAATGGAAAGAAAATAAAAAAATAAGCCCTACAAACGAATCCATTTTTAAACAGAGCAACGCTCTGTTTAAAGAATTGAAATTTCGTGACAAGAAAATTCAATTCTATTGTTTAGAAGTTTGAAAAATTTAATTACACTTGTTGTAATTAAATTTTTCGCAACAAACTTCCCGAGTGAGTTATTGCTTCTACCGCGACGAATCATCACAGCTTACAAGAACGCTAGGGCTTATACTAGTACTTATCACATTGCATAAATAAATCTTAAGGTTTTTAAAAAGTAATGGAGATATTCTTTTTGCGTAAAATATTTTTTAATTCCTCTTCATAAGGTAAAATACAATCTTTTAAAACAACTACTGAGATTTTTCCCTCATCAGTCTTTAAGTTTTGGCTTGGATGACCTATGCGTAGTCTTTTTACTTCTTTGATTTGCTGTTCTTTCTCATTTTGTTTAATGAATTCATAAAAGTTATTCTGTTTGCGTTCTTCTTTGGCCCAACAAAATCCATCTTTTTTAAAATAATCAGGATTGGCTTTAGCAAAGTTTTTTTGATGATCGGAATTGTCGGCTGGTGGTCCGCGTCTTAAGTAATATTTGTCTATGATCGGCTTTTTTGTGAAAAAACTTAATGAATAAATTGATGTTGAGGGATTGAAATAAATTGCATAAGATACGTTGCCAAATCGTTTATTATGATTATTATCATAAGCAGCCTTTCTTTTTAGGGAATTAGCCATTGAATACAATTTATCTCGAACTTTTGTATAATGAGTTTTATATCTTTCTTCATATTCAACTACGACATACTGCTGTTTATCGATATTATTTAATAATTTTTGATAATCAAGTAATTGATTTTTTAGAAAATAGTCGGAACTTGGGTTTTTTCTGAAATTTTGGATAAGATCATTACAGTATATCCAACTTCGAGGTGATATTGAAGCAGCTACATTGCGATTTTCGTCTGTAGGATCCATTATTAACAGTAGATTGTTTTGAAATCTTTGTCTATTCCGTAACTCCTTTTCTGTTCTCTTGTAGAAATCTAATGGACAATTTGGTAAAGATTCAAATTTTTCAAATACAGTCCAGATATCTTCAAGATAATATATCATCAGCTCGGCAGAATATCCTATAAAACCTCCTCTACCAGTAGCCGCTTTATCTCCATAAGATAGATGAGTTTTAAAAAATTTTTTCAATAAACGAACATCATTACGCTGTTCTTTCGTTAGATTGCTTGTTATAAACTTCGTGTGATGATATGTACGATCAACAGCGGTTATCGGTCCGTTTTTTATTAAATTTTTTTTTTTTATTAAAAATGCGAATACAATATCAATATCAAAGTCTTGATGAACTGCAGAAACGTATGGATGTTCAGCATAAGACAATAGGATTTTCTTATAACCACTTTCTTTTAACGCAGGTATAATCCACTCTTTACATAGTGTTTTAAAAAAAGATCTTAACTGCTTGTAATTAATTTGGTTTGTGTTGTTTTTATAGATTATATCGCGATAATTATCAGGATTAAGCATAATGAAGAGATCGAGATCTGCTGCATCTTGTAAATGTGTCTGTTTAAGACCTGTGGATCCTTGGGGTAAAATATTTTCAATTTGATAATTCTTATGATTAACATTCCACTTTCTAAGAATTTCTGAGGTTTTATTAATCAATTCCTCTATTTTTTTATCCTCTTGTGATGTCGGTAGCACAGTATTTAATACTTTTTTACGGATCCTTAACAATTTCTCTGTCTTGCTTTCTAATGATTTATTATTCTGCGGATTCAGGCGTTGCCTCCTCCTTATGCTCCGGCTCCTCAAAAGATTGCATTAATATATTTATATCGCCATCTCTATGTAATTTTTCTTTAAAAAATAACGGGACCAGCGGTTTACCTACGCCCAATTTTTCATCTTTTTTCTTTAATAGATCAATACATTCGACTTTTCCGCGTTTAACAACCAATCTTGTAGAAACATCCTCTAAGAAAAAGAATCCGTTGGGTAATTCACCAATTCTTTTCATTTTCTGTGTTCTCTTATTTTCGGTCAAAAATTTCTCTATTTCTGTTCCCTTGATATAAATACCATTTCCAATAATACTCATGTGCTGTTTATAGCCTTCTGGGGTTTCTAAATTCATAAGATCAACAATCGCGATTTTGGGTTGCACACCTTTATGTACACAAGTTTCACGAACCCGACTGGCTTCAATACCCATTTTAATTTCTTTTTGGGTATCTGTCAATTCGCTCTCCTCTTCAGGTACACTTTCCTTTTTAATCTCAGTAGCACGTCCATCTTTCTTTACTTTTGCACTCATGATCCTCTTATAATTCTTATCTTCTTTATCAAGAGAATTGAGATTTTCTATATGATAAAAACCGCGTAATTGAACTTTCATTTCTTTCTGCAAGTTCACACCTATTATTTGCTCGGGTATCCCAGAAGATTTACCGCTATACAACCAAATATTTCTGTCACTATTATCAATAATAAGGTAAACTTTGTCAGGATTCTCCTCTATAACTTCCCTTATTCTTTTCTTATCTGTAACAGCAATCGCTTCGACCGTTTTTTTTATTTCAAAAAGCTGCATTTTTTTCACATTTGAATTGGTTTAATTATCCATTGAGTTCTATATGGATTTACAGAAATTAAATAATTTATTATAAATTAACATAGGTAATCAATATATATGAATATAGGTAATCAATAGGTAATCAATAATCATGATAGATATTTTATTTATCAATCCGAGAACGGAAATAAATTACAATGAGGATTCAGATGAAGATGAGGACCCGATTTATCACGTTAATGATCCTCACAGTCATGAATCCTTAAGAGAACCTCCAAACGGATTACTCATCCTTTCCGCAATTATGCAGAAATTAGGTTATTCAACCGAATTAATGGATTGTTCTCTATTAGTAAATCCATATGATATGATTCGAAAGAAACATGACCAGTATCGTCTAATTGGAATCACTGCTCTAACGAATACTATTAATTATGCTATGCAGCTAGCCAAGACTGCCAAGAGATATAATCCAAAAGCGTTTATAATTCTGGGTGGTCCGCATGCATCTTTTACCTATGAAGAACTGCTCCATCAATATCCTTTTATAGATTGTATATGTATTGGTGAAGCAGAACAAACATTTCCATGGCTTACGAAAACCATTTTACAAGTTCCTTCGATAGACTCCGTATATGATAATAATATAGATATTGACAATACATCTAATACGTTCGGTAAATTCCAAAATATTATGTCAAAATTGGAAAAGATCCCAAAAGGGTTAGCTTATTTATCAAGTCCTATCAAAAATTCCTTTCTCTTGGACGTTTATCGTTGGATTAAGGGCTTTGGTACAAAAAGAGATGATGTAACATGGCAAATTGATGAAAAAAAGTCCAGAGAAAAAGATATCACGTATACTGGTTTTCCTGATGCAACAGATTTGAGTAAACTGCCGTTACCGAATAGAGAAACAATTAGTATGCAATATTCCGTAGCAGACGTATTAATAAATCGCGGATGCCCGAATAACTGTTCATTTTGTTCTCGGACAAAATTATTTCCTAAGATGAGAATACGCTCAATAGATAGTGTTTTCAAGGAACTTAATCAGATCTTATCACATTCAAACTATCGCTTTGTGAATTTTTATGATAATATTAACATAAACATCGACCATTTTGATAAATTTCTTGAACGATTGCATGAAGAGAATTTCCCCTTACCATGGGGGGCGGAATTACGGGCAGATTATATCACCTCGAAACAAGCACGACTAATGAAGGAAACTAAATGCCAGATCGTAGCAACGGGAATAGAGTCTGCTGATAAAGAAGTCCTTAAACAAAATTTTAAAATGCAAGATCCACAGAAAGTGGCTACTGGTATTAAGATTTTAAAACGAGAAGGAATAGCGATTCAAGCTTATTTTATGATAGGTCTGCCAGGGGACACCAAGGAAC
>WJKO01000228.1 GCA_014729055.1 Promethearchaeota archaeon
GAGCAACGGGCTATCGCGGCATTTCTTGATCGGGAAACTAATAAAATTGATTTATTAATGGCAAAAATAGAATTAAGTATTGATAAGCTAAAGGAATATAGAGTATCATTGATTTCAGCGGCGGTAACTGGAAAGATTGATATTAGGGGTAAAATAAACAATGAATAACCGAATTCAAAGTGAGGGATTTAAGCTGGCTAGGCTCTTTATGGTTTTAGCTAGCCTTTCACCCTTGTTTTTGTTATGGATGGTTAAGGGTATACCGACCGTTCCGGATTATATCCTTGTGCCTATTTGTATAGGATTGATATTTCTTCCTAACTTAGTCTTGTTGGCTCGTTTAAAAATTGCATTGAATAGGTCTGATAAATACACTAAAAGCATCGGAACTGTTGAAGATCATCGTGATCATTTACTTGTATATTTGTTTGCGATATTACTTCCATTTTGGGAAGCGGGATTGTCGAATCCCAGGGAATTGGCGTCAATGATAATTGCCTTGGGATTTATAATATTTTTATTTTGGCATTTGAACCTGCATTATATGAATGTAATATTCGCGGTATTCGGTTATCGTGTTTTCTCAGTTCATAGAATAGCAAATGATGGCGGCTATGCAACCGCGGACGTATTCATTATAATAACCAGAAGACCTTTTCTGAATAAAGGTCAAGAGATTGAAGCCTATCGAATTAGTAATCAGGTGTATTGGGAAAGGAGTTGAGAATGGCGTTACATTTCGATTCCAATAACATATCTTCGGTGGCATTTGGTGTACATATCCCTGACTCAAATGGAATTCCTTGGATTCTTATTCCCACAGATTCCACAATCAAAGATATTATTCGGGAAATGATAAGTAATACAATTGAACAACTGGGGGGAGTAGAGCAAGCCAACAATCTTCCTTATTATGAACCTGCTGAGAAATATGGGACAATCGAATGTTTAAAACTCGGTATCAATGATGACATTTCCCATTTATTACCCGTTGCATTGTTCAACGCACGCAATTTGCCTATAGCACAACAGGGATTAGAGAATCCATCCGATGTAGTTTTTTATTTCGTTATATGCAGCGATAGCAGGAGAAGGAAAATATTGGGAGTGCGAAGAGCTACCCAATTTAAGGCAATGTTAAAAGCTCGTTATAGGGTAGTTCGGTGGGTTGATGATACATTGAAATCAATTGAAGATAATGTATTCAAACTTGATCAAGATTTCGATTATGTAGTAACTCTTGATACTATATATATCTTAAGGCCAAGTGGTTTTGAATTTACTGCTGATATTGATGAACAGGTGTTGCTGAAAGCAGAATCTAATACCCAACAGTTACAGCAGGAGATTGGTTTTATAGACTTTGAACCATTATCTAAGTTTGTCAGTACCCGTAAACGTGCTGCTAGATTGGTTGCATCGATTCGTAGTCGTGCAGATTTGAATAAAATTAATAAAGGGATGTTAAAGGCTATGTGTAGCAAAACAGGAGTAGGTATCACAGAAAGGTCTGGAAAAATATATCCTAAGGAGGGAGAAGAACTTGCCTTCTTGATGTTGCTTGACAGGCGACGCTTCAATTTTTCAATAATAGAAGGAACTGACGAGTATTATGAGGCATCTAGTAGGAAAAAAGTAGATAAGTAAAAAATTACAGAATGGGATACAAAAGAGTACAAATTTGAGTTTAGATTAAAATCGGAGGATCGAGATGCAAGCTGGTCCCAAATCCATGTGGGGAGTATTTACCAGTACTGAAAGATTTGTAATACCCGAATATCAAAGACCTTACGTCTGGACAAAAGAAGAAGTTGAGCAATTATGGAATGATTTAAACGGTGCTTTTATAGAGTCGAATGGAGAAGAAGAATATTTCTTGGGCCCGTTAGTAGTCGCCAGTCAAAAGGATGAAAGTACGGGTGCTCCAATTTCCTATGTTGTTGATGGACAACAACGACTTACTACGTTGCAGAGTCTACTATGGATATTTTACAATTATCTGAATGGAAGTAATATAGGCTCTAAAAAAGATGCAATATCAAGGCTTAAACGAATATTAACCACCGCGGATGGCAAAAATTTACTTGCGGTAGCAATTAGAGATCAAAGTAATTTTTCAGCTGTAAGAGATGGAGCTGATGTTGATGAAACTACTTCTTTAGGAGTTATTGCAAGCTTTCTTCGGAGTAAGGTTAAAAATTATGAAGATAAGCAGGTAGTAGAATTTCTGAACTTCATTGAAAATAGAACAAGGTTCATTTTAGTTGAAACAGAAAGTTTTTCATCTGCTTGGGAATTATTCATAGGGTTAAATGGCAAGGGAAAACCGCTATCACCTGCGGATTTGATAAAAGCATATATATGTGGTAAAAGTCACGATAATCAAGAAGTAGCTAATATATGGGAAACCGATATTGTTCCTTTAGGAGATGACGCGACTAGTGCGATTCTTGATATTTGCAGGGCCGCTACAGGAGAAAAGAGTTCCGATGCAAAATTGTTCAAAACATTTGAAAAAGCATGGCTTAATAAAGATGTAACAATGAATTCGTTAAGTTCGGGGGGAATTGCCTTTCATCGGTTTTGGATTCAACCGATAAGGAAAGTGCTTTCCGGAAATAGAGCGATGTATTTACGAAGTTTAAGGGCCCTCCGTAGACGGGACATAACTCCAGTATTAATAGCCTTATCCACAAAGTACTCTTTTGATATTCTGTTTAAACAAGGGCTACTCGAGGTTCTCGATGCTTATCAATTATGGATGGGGATTAGCGGATTGAGAGGAAGAGAACGGGATTTCTCTAATACTGCTTATGAAATTTTAAATAATGAGAATCTTTCCGAATCAGAAGCATTGCTTGAACTAGTACAGCTAATTGAAGAGTTGGTTCCATCGAAAGAAAAGGTTAAGGAATCGGTTGCGCAATCTGCTTACCGCGGCCGAGTGATGCTTCATATAGTTAAATCATATGAAGAAGGCATGAGGGGTAATGTACAAATCAACGATATATGGTTCGAGCATATTATGCCGCAGACCGGCACAGACTATTGGTTTAAGATTGCCGAAACCAAAGATAAAAATGTATATACCAGAATTGTAAATAATATAGGGAATATAACGCCCTTGGACCCTAAAACTGATATAAAGGCTCGAAACGATGAATGGAGTATTAAAAGAAGACTTTATATGGAAGAAGTCCCAAATTGGCTTATATCAGAACTAGCGAGAAAACACCCTGAAAAGTGGGGACCTGAAGATATAAAGGATAGAGCTAATACTATTGCAGAATGGGTTGTAAACAAGAGATGGCCTTTAGATAAGTATCTAAAATTACTGATTGAATCGAGTCGAAACGCAGAATTGAATAATTAATATATATGTAACTCGATGTCTACGGATTATACCGAAAAAGCTTTCGAAACCGCAATCGAAGATTATCTAATCACATCTGGCGGTTATAAAGGAATCGCTCCGGGTTCATTTGATACAACCCGGTCATTATTCCCA
>WJKO01000229.1 GCA_014729055.1 Promethearchaeota archaeon
AGATTTTATCTCCTCTTCTTTTGCTGCTTTATCTAAGGATTTTACTTTTGATTTTACATATTTCATAAGATAATAAATCTTTCCTGAATTATCCCAAATACCTGGTTTGGTCTCAATCCATTCTTCCATTATTTCTCTCGCTATGTTAAAAGGTATATTGACGTTATCCGATATTTTTACTAAATTTACAAAACCGACAGTTCCACCTTGTCTAAATTGATTTGATATTTTTGTATAGCCGATATTTGTTAGCCAGTTTGATCCATCACGGTATTCTGTAAAGAACTTCTTTTTACATTCATCCTCTATCATTCTATAGTCGTCTTCTGCATAAATCTGTTGATAGTTCGATAAATCAAACATACTCTCCTTTATACAGTGTTTTTCGATTTTATCAATAACCGTACTAAGAGTCATGAAAACCGACCGATTCTTATTAAAGACTCCTGTAAATTTAGTCTCCCTATTAATATCTTGTACGATACTTAGTATGAAGTTGTAATTTATATGTTTGGCGTAATCATCAATATTGATCCTACCAGTTTGTCTAATATCATTCATCATAGATTCTTTTAGATGACCATACGAATAAAAATAGGATTTTGTTAAATAGCCCTTAATTTCTTTTGCTTTAACCAATTTCTTTATTAATAGCGTTAGTAAGGCTATGTAATCTAAGGCAGTATCCCCAAAAATAGGTATGAGGTCATCCACAATTACTTTTTTATTCTTAAGAAGTTTGAGAAGGGGTTTTAGTTCGATTTCTACATAGTATTTCTTTTTTCCTTTGAACTCAAATCTAAATATTTCAGAGTCCCCTTTTATTGATAAGAATTTCTTCTCAACTTCTTTCATTTTCATATTTTCATCTTGTGCAATCTGACGAATATCGTATATCTTTACCATTGGTTTACGTTTTTCAATAATATCCAAAATCTTTTCTTTTGTTGCATTTGGATTCTCTTTCAGATAATCATTTAAGACCGGCACAATTTGCGTGATTTTATCGGCAATTTTTATCTCTTTTTCTTCATTAAGAGTTTTAGCATAGATATCTTTTAATCGATTGAATATCGAGAGTTTGATATCAAGACTTGTTTCCCAAATTTTAGTTATTATATTAAGAATTGAGTCCACGGTGCTTATCATTTCTGTTTCTTCTAAGAGGTCCAGCATCTGATTCATTTTTGGTAGTAAATAATCAAGATACTCTTCGGGAAATTGTTCGATGAAAAAAAACGCGTTCCATTGCACTTGGGGTATTTCTTCATTTAATGCTATATCTAAGAATTTGTCAATGTCTTCACCCTCGATATCCGCCTCACCTTCAATTTTATCGATAAGTTCGGATCCATAGAGAATTATAGCATTCAAGCGAGTTTCATCTTCTTCAGATTTTAATAAATCGTAAATATATTTCGATGCTTTCTTACTCATAATGTCTGGATAGTCTTCAATTAATAAGCTGAAGATATATACGGTTTCTTTACACTCTTCGGAGTTAGGATCTTTTAAATACTTCTCTAATTTCTGGATTTGAGAAAGAAATTTATCAGTTTTATCTTTTTTATGGTATTGATTTATTTTTTTTAGATTTTTCTTTATCGTCGGTGACTCAAACTCGTTTTCGTCAAATAACATGAAATAACACTCTGCTTGTTTTTTATATTCTATTCAATTTTTGATTTAACTTAAACTTGATTAAGATATACATTTCAGCAATATTCTGCAATTTCTGGGATTATAAACAGATCATTTATTGAATTTAGTACATAATCTGCATTTAAAAATGCTAATTCATCATTTGTACCATGTCCCGATAACACAGCAATACTTTTTATTCTCGCATTTTGTGCAGCCCAAATATCTGTGACATTATCTCCACAGAAATACACTAATGATCTATCAATAGGACCTAAATTATGTTTTTTTTTCAACATCAATACAAGGTGTAAGATTGCCCTTGGATCAGGTTTTATTCCATATTTGTGTCTATCATTTCGAGAAGTATAACCGGATATATATTCTTCACAATTCTTAGCTTTTAACCAATTTGGCAATCGTTCGCCCTCTGAATTTGTGCATATTCCTTGAATAATCCCAGCATTATGGACTTTTTTTAGAACTTCAGGGATTCCTTCAATGAAATCACTTCTTTGATATTCGATATTTCTAACGGAGGATCCCATCTTTATAAGAAATTTAGCTCGTTTGAATGGATTTGGAATTAAATCAGCAAACTTTTTGAAGATCGCCCTAACCGTTTGAATAGTTCCTTCTGGATTATCCCCCATTTCAAATCTTCTAATAAGATCCATAGGGTTTAATCCTTTAAGTTCATTTAGATTCCAATTAATATCCTCATCAATCATTTGAGCATAAGCCGCGAGATCAGCTCCTTTAGAATTTATAATAACCCCGTCAAAGTCATATATAATTATTATTGGATGTTTATATTTCTCTTTTCCCATAATTTTCACAGTTTTTTCCAGTTGTCATCTATAGTCGGTATTTTTTTAAGTTTTAATTTTAATTCCATATTTTCTTGCAATTTCAAATAACGCATCGGTCAAATAATACACTTGATCCCACGTCAATCCATATATACTTATCTCCAATTTTTTTGAGATTCCTGGAGCCATACCGATAATTCCTTTTTCTTTAAACTCATCCCTTAGGAAAAATCCACGTCTGGGATGATCTTCCGCAATTTTCTCAAATGCGGTTGTCTCTAACTGAATTAAATGGTGTTTCTTTGGTCTGGCACCAAGAAGACGGATCCCTTCTATTTTTTCAGCTTCTTTAACAAAATATTGGGCTTTTTCTTGCATAATTTTAACATTTTCTGGTGAGGTTCTTTCAACTAATGCTGGAAAACTCGCCATTAAGGTAACCAATGGGGCTCCATATACTC
>WJKO01000230.1 GCA_014729055.1 Promethearchaeota archaeon
TGGGTATATTGTTTATAATCGGAGTCATCATCTCAACAATGGCAGTCAACTTTATCTATGGGCTACAGGAAACAAAGTTGGTATTCATTGATGGTATGGCAAAGCCATGGCAGTTTGAAGAAATAATACCCATATTGTTTGTTATAATGCTGGGATTCATCGCATTATATCCTTTAGTAGAATTTTTCATGATAACTAACGACGAAAGCAGAACACCAACCGAGGTTCATAGAAAACTAAAAAATATTATAAATAAATGGAAGAAACCTTGGAGATATTTCCGTGCACTCTTTTTTTATGTTATTATAGTGTGGGGACCACCGTTATTATTATGGGAGTTAGCTATTTTAGTCGATTTAAGAGCTAAATGGGGCTATATGTTTACAGAACTGACATTATTTGGGTTTATCTTCTTTGCTTATATAATGTTAGGAGCGATTGTCTATTTGGCTTATTACGAAAATATTTCAAAAGCGTCATTCATAGCGCGAAGCAGAACCTATAAGAAAAATAAAGAATATAAAATGGGATTCAGAAACAGGATTTTTATTAATTTCCTTGTAATAATCGCGATTATATCACTTATTTCTACGCTTTACTCATTAATCAAGAACCTACCAACTCTTTGGGGAAACCCTCCCGAATTAAGCACATCATATCTTGATATGGAAAGAGGTATAATCGAAACATTGATAAAGACATTATTGCTTCAAGCAGGAGCCTCATCCGAATTAATGGAAAAATATTATTTATTTATCAACCTATTACCATTAGATTTTCTGCTATTCTTCGTATCAACAATCGGTTTTGGTCTTTTAGGATTTTATACAAAATTCTGGAACAAGGAAAAGCTTGACAGATCTCAAATTTTCTGGTTTGCAAGCTATTTGATGTGTGGCTTATGTTTTGTAATATTCCTTAGTCTTATCACAACATATCCTTGGGTTTTACCGGATTTAGGGATCATAGAGATGTCCGATCCCACTTTCCAATCTATTATTGTATTTTTCTTTGGTCCATCGTTTGTTATAACACAATTTATACTAGTAGGTTTCTTCATCTATCACATTTTTTTCAATAAAAGTCTTAGAAATGAGATAGAGAAGGATATTCAAGGATATTTAATTGAAAGGGACGAAAAACGAGCTAAGAAAATAACCGAAAAATTGAAGAAAAAGGAAGAAAAAAGGCAAAAACATAAAAAGAATAAGTGAAATCTACCTACTTATTATTTCTATAATACCAACCAGTGCCGCATGGTGCAAATCCGCCCGAAGTACCACTTTTATGCTTTATTAAAAACGGACCCTTGATATCCCAATCGTGAGGAATGCTTATTTTTTCCCACTGGTAATCATTAAAAACAGATGGATTCTGCTTTTTTATTTTTAGTTTTGATATTTTCCCCTTATGAAATAGCCAATTCCCATCTATTAAGATTTTGTTGTGCTTTTTTTCATGTATAGGCGCAGACATGCAACTCTCTCCTTATATAAAAAAAAATAATCAAACATACAATTTATAATAACTTAATTCCAAATAGAGATTATAATGATCGAAATTCTAATTTGGATTTTCTTATTCTTTCTCGGATATTTGACAATATATTTCTCGGCGGATAAATTAATAGATTCCTTAGAAGATTTAAGCGAAAAGACCAACGTCTCACCATTCTTAATGGGTTTATTAGTAATTGGAATTGACCCCGAGGAAACGATCGCGTCAATTATAGCATCTATCAATAATCTCCCTTTTATTGCTATTGGAAATGTTGTAGGAAATTCTATTATTTCCTTTTCCCTCTGTTTTGCTCTCCCTGCGATCTTTTATTCACTAAAATACGAAAAGATTAACAAGTTTTACAATTATATCTTAGTTCTTGGCACATTGATAATTGGATTGGGTCTAGTATTAGACAAAGGGCTTTTAATAACTGGAATCATTAATTTGGGCATATTTTTCATATATCTGTACCGCACAATTCTTAACTCTCGAAATAATAATCTTGGGGAAAAACAAATGCACCAGAAGAAAGAAAAACATAATATAGGAGGAGATATAATTAAAGTAATCATTTTTTTGATTCTCGTGTTAATAGGCGGAGAAATCCTAATATTTTCTGCAAACAAGTTAATTATTTTGACACCTATTCAAGAAACGTTCTTTGGATTTGTAGTGATTGCATTTCTCACAAATGTTGAAGAGATCACTCTAATAATCAAGGCCATTAAAAAGGAACAAACAGACATCGGAATGGGGGGAATGATTGGGAAAATTATTTGGAATATCGGATTAACCTATGGCATCAGTGCTATTATTTCAATCTCAGTAACAATTAGTGTCGTATCAATATATAATACTTTGATTCTGTTGATATTGGTCTGCTATTCATTTTACCTAAATAAAAAATCGGAGATTAACAGATTAGATGGAAGTATCTTACTTATCATCTTCGTTTTATTCTTGATTTTGAATCTCTCTTTGTTTTGAAAAGCGTATATTTGTATAAATTGTGGCTTTACGCTCAATGCGTTTTAACTGCGAAAACAACACAACATTATACAATAAATTCAGCATATCAAAAGTGAGCTTGTCGCCATCCTTCTGACTTTTAAACTTGAATTTATATTCACGCTCTTTCGCACAACCATATCGTTCAAATAATTGCGATGTAACACCGTTAAACAAGAAATATAGCTTACGATCCCTGAGATACCAAATGTTTTTGGTTTCCTTTTGCTTGCATGTGAGCATAAAATCGCACACATGTTTCCAAATCTCAAAAATATTCGAATAGAGTAGATATTTAAACGCAAAAAACAATTGTTCTTCAAATGTAAATGGATATTCTAACTCGGATATCAGCCCAATGCGTTTTCCTGTTTTTATTGGAGTTCCCCCGTACTTTTCCGGGATAGCCGTTCGTCCATAATCTTTATATCCTTGATTCAATAAATATTTGCAAAGTTTTCTCCCTTGTGTTGTGCAATCCTCGATCGCTAAGGTAATCTGATACTCAACCTTGATATGAAACACACCGTCTTTATAATTAAGACTTTTTACTTCAACATATTCAGTCCTTATCATCTCTCGGGCTAACTCAAAAAATGTCATCCAATTCATAGGGTCGGGATCTCGCACTGCTGTAAATGTTTGTGCTATATATTTTGACATAATCCCATTTAATGTATGTATTATTTGGTCTTTTTCTTGAATGCTTAGTTTTTTTTCCTTTTGGTTTTGCAATTGATAGAGAAGCGTTTCGATGAAGATGCCGGAGGCACATTTTGATTTATTTTCAAATACATTGAGAATTTGAAGTGCATCCTTTTGTTCTGCATATCTATTTTTTAAACTTGATGTTTCTGCCATAATTTTCCCCTTCTTGCTCGAAATGAATATACTAAAAATATGATGTACACTTTCAATGATTATATAGGTAAGCGGTCGCGTTTTTCAGAGAGAACCCAGAGCAGTTTATTGCCCACTCTCTTTTTTGAGTCCAGAATCTTACGAAGCGTTCTTAAAATGACGTTAAATTTCTCTTTTTTTATATCTCTCAATCCCGACGTATCTAAGATATATTCGGGGTGCCCGCCCATTTTTTGTACCCCGCGCACACATGGATTAAAATTCCAAGAATAATACCAGCCTTGTTCGATAGTTAGAAGGCGTGACTCCTCTTTTTCCTTATGTTTGCCCCAATTGCGCGCTTTTACCAGTGTAACATCAGGTAATTCGACTAAATTCCATGTTTTTGTGATATTATGGGTGATAATTGCGTCAATCTTGCCTTCAATGCACAGGTCAAACATACAATCCCGTAATTTTTTAATAAACGGGAACTTGAATTCTCTTGCGCCGAACATAACAATGAGTTCGCGTGTGATTTCTATGTCCAACATCGTGTAAACGTTCTGCTCGCGCAGTTTTTCCAACACGGCTTTTTTTAGCTTGTGTTTTTTTATGGTTTTGATAGATGGTCTTGTCTGTTCGGTGATGAGGTTGCTTCCGCTCATTTTTAACTCATAGGTATTTTTCGAAGAATCAATTTAAACTTATTAATTTTTAATGAGTTTTGGCGACAAATTTGAAAAAAA
>WJKO01000231.1 GCA_014729055.1 Promethearchaeota archaeon
AAATTCTCTTTTTTCGCTCTTTTTTCAATCGTGTTGCAGATATTTTCGCCTTTATAGAAGATTTTATATCCTTAAAACCCCGTTTAACTCTTTGAGTGAAGCCTTGTATTTTTGGACGCATTTTGGCGCTATTTTGATATAGTCCAACAATTATTGTACTTATTACAAATAATCCTATAATCCCGATTGCTATATACATTCCAATTTTCCAGATTTTGTCCCAATTCCAACCCCCATTACCATTATTATCACCAGGTTCTATTTGATCGAAGTAAGTTGAGATATTGAATATACGCAGTCCATGTTCCCACGCAGTAATATAAGCTATTTGATCCTCTATCCACACATCAGTACAAAATCCCATAATAGATTCGGTTCCAATTTCTTCAATATCAGCTAGGTTCGTGATATCATAGAAATACGCATCCCAATCCCAAGCCGTCACACAACATAGATCTCCTTTTACATGTACTCCTTGCGTTGAGCCTAGAATAAAAACGTCGTTTATCAACTTCAGATTGTTTGGATCTTCTACATCGATAAGATATGCTCGCAATCCAGCCGTAACATAAGCAATATTATCTAACACAAACACCTTTTTCGCATCATTCGAAAACTGATATGAACCTAGCTTTTGGGGATTTGTATGATCGGTTACATTAACGCACACTAATCCGTCCCCCCAATCTGCTATATAAGCTATATTCCCCACAATATACACCCAATTAGCGGATCCATCTGTATCAAAGAATCCTTCTTCCACTGGATTTTCAGGATCGCTAATGTTTATACACCGAAGACCTGCGTTCCAAGCTGCGACATAAGCAATATCATTTTTGACAAAAACACTCTGTGCATCCCCAGAAGTATATAAACTTCCGAGTATAAAATTATCGGTGGGGTCATTTACATCAATGCAAATCAAACCAGAATCATTTGCTGCGACATATGCAATTTTTCCTTGTACATGTACATCCCAAGCAGCACCGGATGTAACATTGAATCCAATTTCCACACATGTGTTTGGATTACTAACATCAATAATTCGTAACCCGCCTTCTAAATCGGCTACATATGCAGTATTGTCTTCAATAAATACGTAGTTTGCTTTACCGGGTGTGTTTACATGCCCAAGCTCCAACGATTGTGCGGAATCTATGTCCAATATATTATTATTTGCAAATTGACGATATAAACCAGGAATAGACAGAAATTCTATGAATGCTATACCGAATATCAATTCTATTATTAGAAAGTATGAAAAACGATGTTTGACTCCCATCCTCAAGCATAAATAGATAAGAACTACATAAATAATTATGGCAAGGAAGTCTTATGCAAAAAAATATAGTAAAACGAAGAAGAATCGGAAGAGGGGTAAAAAATCTAAAAGATCTAAAAAGACTGAATCCAACCGTTATTCTAAAAAAAGAAAATCAAGTAAAGATCCGATAAATAGAGCAGACAAACACGATTTTCGCGTGAGGGCAAATATTGAAGTCGGTTGCTTAGTTGAGATCGAGGAATCTCGCTATTTGCCCGATTTAACAAAGGGCAAAGTCAAGCAGATATTAACAAATAAACCTACTCACGAATTCGGCATAAAAGTTAAGTTAGATTCGGGGCAAGTGGGAAGAGTAAAAAAGATTATATAAGTATGACTAATTATTTATCAGCTGGGGAAGATATTATTTTTATCACTGCATAACTGCCTATTATTAAAATTGCTACATATAAGACTCCAAATAAACTATCGATGTCTGCAAATAAATCGTAGAAAAAATACTCAACAGCACCAACACTAAACAGAAGATTTAATCTTGGTTTGTACCAGATAGTAAAGGGATTGGTGGAATCTTTTCCATTTATAGATTCATTGAAATCGTCTAAAAACGAGTTTCCGTAACTTTCAAATACACCTCCCATCGAATAACCTCTCTCTAAGGACGTATTAAGCAAAAAGATCGTTATTTTTGGGATTCTGAAATGTTTTGCAATTAAAGTATCCCTAACCAGATTATCGTATCCATATCCAGTGAACTCTCCGCTTTCATATTGTCTAACATCTGCTCCGTAACATGTACAATTTGTAATACCTAGATATATATCCATCTTTTCTCTGGTTCCGAATTTGAGATCGTGGGCATCAGTAAAGAGTTTTAATTGAGAATATACCCAATAATGACCTCCATCAATATATTTCGCAATTATTCCTTGTTTAGGACTATCTCCGTAAGGTCTTGTTCCCCAACATGCACAGCGATAGACCATTGGTGCATACTCATCCCACCCCGCTACGTCGAAGAAATGATATTTTCGAATATAATGTAGATCCAAATCATTATCAAAGACATCGACTGCTGAATCTATGTAATTTATTGCCGAAATATTAATATCTGGAGCATTAATTTCTTTCCAATTCAAAAAATCTTCAAATATTTTAATAGCTTCATCATGTCTCGTTCTATTCGGTGTTAAATCGTAATTTTCGGGCAAAAAGTCCGGAAATGGGAGTTCTAAATCAAATGCCAGTCCTTTTATGTTAGTGAGGTTATAATGTTGAATTTTTGATATGATATGTTTTGAATAATCAACAACATTCTCAGCAACACCATCCCATACATATCCTCCTGGTAATCCCGGAATGGATAGATAAAAGCTGATATTATTATACGTTGTGTTCCATTTAGTCATTACGGATACAAACTCCGCAAGCTCTGTAATGTTATAGCAATCTGGAAAATTACACATAACGATGGTGACGCTGTGCTCATTTAGATTATTCCCAATGGTCTCATTTGGTTGGAATTTATCGAAACCTGACCAAAATGCAAGATCCGCTTTGTAGTCTTTGGGGATGATCGTAATCGGAATTGACCAAAGGTTGGGGATTAATAGAATTGTAAAAGGAATTAAAAGTACAAATACAATAATAAGTGCAATTTTGGACTTTCTTGCATTAATATTGATTAGTTCTCTTCTGTGGGCTCTTTTTCCGTCAAGATTTCTCTCGTTCTGAACGAATGGAATTATCAATACACTTATTGTCAAAATAAATGAGAGGATATTACCTAAGAGTAGAATGAGGAGAAGAATATACGCAACGGGAAAAATATTCAAGAAATTAAATTGATCATACAATGCAAGATAATAAATGAGACCTACCCAGCTCGCATTACCTATTAATCGAATGATAAGGCATCCTAAATCAGAATTAATGCATGAATAGAAAAATAGTGCTGAAATTGCGGACCACATAAGAATTGTCAGCAATATATCAGGCCAGAGTATTCTTTTTCTATTGATAATCGAGCTGGCAATATATATTGATGCGAACAAGATTGTTGTTGTAATAATGAAGATTTTAGGAACAAGCTTTAATTTTTTCATTTTCATTTTCATTATCTGAATAATGGTTATATAATTAGTCTTTTTAGTCTTTAGTAATGAGTAATTGTTATATTATTGGTATTGATATTGGTAGTCTTTCAACAAAAGTTGCGTTAATCAAAGACGGTAAATTCATGGATTCTTTAATAGATAGATCTACCTATAAATTTAAGGAAGTCGGGAATCAGTTGTATCAGAAGATCTTGGAAAAAAACTCGATTTTAGAAGATCAAATTTATAAAATTGTGAGTACTGGTTATGGTCGTCATTCAATAGATATTGCCGAGAAACAGATAACGGAGATCACAGCGCATGCAAGAGGGGCGCAGTATTACTTTCCGGATGCTTGTTCGGTCATTGATATTGGTGGGCAAGATTCTAAGGCGATCCTTATAAGTAAGAAGACAGGCAAAGTATTAGACTTCCAGATGAATGATAAATGTGCTGCGGGAACGGGAAGGTTTTTAGAAGTAATGGCAAGTGCTTTGGAGGTCGACATTTCGGAATTCGGGGATTTAGCGTTGCAATCTGAAGAACCTGAAGAAATCTCATCTATGTGTACTGTTTTTGCCGAATCTGAAGTTATTAGTCTCTTTGCTCAAGGTGCTAAAAAGGAAGACATTGCTGCAGGTATTCATCAATCAATAGCAAAGAGAGTAGGGGGAATGGCAAAACGGATTGGTGCTCAGCCATTATTAGTGTTTTGCGGGGGCGTAGCGAAAAATGCTGGTGTTAAGAAAGCGCTTGAAGATGAGCTTGGATTTAGTATCGAACGACCTCCTGATCCACAGATTACGGGAGCCCTCGGAGCTGCACTCAAGGTTTACGATAAATACAAAAAAACTCAAAATTAATCCTTATATTTCTAAGATTTTTTCTAAGATTTTAATGACTTCATTGCTAATTTTTAACATCTTTTCTGTCATGTTAAATGCATAAAACGGCAAGTCTGGGTCATTATCATAATCATCTAGTTCATATTCTTTTGGTCGATAAAGATCCCGTTCTTCTGGTGGCTCTAAAGAAAATGGATTGACCCCTAATAGATATGCTTCCATGTTAGGCAATTCATTACGCAGAGTCTGTGTAAAAATTTGAATTGGGATAACATGACTCGATATCGGTACCCAGTCCACCATTTTTTGTTCATCGGCAAATATTACCGTCCCTGGAGGATTTCCGCTTTCACACGTATCTAATATCAAGATTAAATCGGGATTAAAACCAATAATTTCCCTTTTTCGATCTATATAGTTTGTTTTACCGTTGATAAATAGAACTTTCTCGTTTGATTTCTTATTTTCGTGGAAATGCGTGGAGATATAAGGACCAAATCCATCATCTGCCATATTTACTTCTCCGATCCCTAATACCAGTATCTTATCTGCGTTTTTTACTTTCTCCGTCAAGTTCTCAATAACGGAATCTGAAATTCGATCAGTCATTATGACTTAGAATATCTTAATAATCAAAAACTTTATTCAAGATCACAGATTTACTTGGCATATACATGGGAGAAACCGAAAAAAAATATTTAAACACGTTTATGGAAGGCGTGTATCAAGATAATGGAATTTGGGTGGAATTTTCAGATAATACAAGAAAATTTTATGAGAGGTCCTATTACGGGAAGCTCTATAATGCTAATAAGCAGGAAATATTGAGTATTTTTAGTTTATTGGAAGAGGATCCTAAATCGAAAGAGATGATAATTGATGAAACTAAAATGGAATCAGTTGATAAAAGACCTAAATATATAGTATTGCATCCTATTGAAGCGTTATATCTCATAGAAAGAGGAAAATTAGATTTAATTAGTGAGGATGGAGAAAGCATTAGTTTCAATGAACTAATTGAGAATGCGATGGATGTGAATCCCAAAGTTTGGCAACAATATATTGTATATCGGGACATTAGACATCGAGGATACATCATTCGGGTGGGATACGGAGGTCATGCTGATTTTCGTGTATATGAACGAGGAGCAAAATTTGCAAAGGACACATCAAAATATGTATATTATATTATTAGAGATGGAAGTCCCGTCCCCTTGAACGAATTAGATGCGACTGTTAATCAAGTATTGGGAGACAGAAAGATATTAGTGCTTGCGATTTTTGATACATTGGGTGATTCAACTTTTTACAAATTAGAGGACTTTCATTTTAAAAATTTACAATCATTTAACGAACAATGGAACTCCAAGGTGGAAATCGAAATTGAAGAGACCATAGATTCAAAAACTAATAAGATTGAGGATGATTCGGCAAATGAAGAATAGATATTTACCTGATTCGTCTGTAATTATAAGCGGACAAATATTGGATTTTATACAAAATTTGGACTTTAAAGAAGATGTAGAAATTGTGCTTTCTCGCGTTGTTTTAGCAGAAATTGAAAACAATGCGAATCAAGATAAGACAACGGGAATTGTAGGCATTGAAATGTTAAATGACCTAAGAAAGATAGTCGATGACTTACAAAAAGAAAGGCAAAAGACCATCAAAATAAGAGTCTACGGAGAACGACCCTCGCTTGAACAAATTAAGTTAAATACTGGAGGAGAGCTAGATGCAGTTATCCGAATTCATGCAAATGATGTTAATGCTACTCTAATTACCTCCGATGACATTCAAGCGCAAATGGCAGAAATTGAGCAAATCCCTACAATCAAATTAAAGTCCGTAGAAGAACAAATGATTAAAGGACAAAGAATTCAACATTTTTTTGATAATGAATCGATGTCCGTTCATCTTAAAGCAGGATGTTATCCGATGGCAAAAAAGGGTAGCCCCGGACATTGGCAGTTAGTAGCAATAGGTGATAAACTATTGACCCGTAGTGATCTTGAAGAAATTGGCTCAAATATCATAAAAGAAGCCAAAAATGACATAAACAGTTTCATAGAAAGAGACTTGCCGGGTGTTACCGTAGTTCAACTGAAAACATATAGAATAGTTATTTGTAAACCTCCTTTTGCAGATGGAAACGAGATCACCGCTGTCAGACCATTAGTGAGTTTATCTCTAAGCGATTACGATATGAATGAACCATTGGTAAATAGATTGGAAAGGGCGGAGGGAATTTTGGTCGCTGGAAGTCCAGGAGCTGGAAAATCAACGTTTATTTCGGCTTTAACAGAATTCTATTTAGATAAAAGAAAGATCGTGAAAACGCTAGAAAGTGTTCGCGATTTACAAGTACCGCCTGAAGTTTCCCAATATGGAGAACTAGACGGCGATTTTGAAAAGACTGCAGATATTCTATTGTTAGTTCGCCCAGATTTTACACTCTTTGATGAGATACGTACAACTGGAGATTTTAAGATTTTTTCTGATATGCGTCTAGCGGGTGTCGGTATGGTTGGAGTTATCCATGCAAGCTCTGCGCTTGATGCAATTCAGAGGTTTATTCGACGAATTGAGTTGGGAGTGTTACCTTCGGTAGTAGATACGGTGATCTTTATCAGAGAGGGACAAATTGATGAGATTCTGAAGATGAGTATTAGAGTTAAAGTTCCATATGGTATTAAAGATGTAGGATTAGCAAGACCCGTCGTTGAGATAAGGGATTATGTCAATAATAAACTAATGTATGAAATTTATGAGTTTGGGTCTAATATCATAGTCACTCCAGTAGGAAAGGGAATTAAACGAAAATCATCGTACAAACGACGTTCCAGTAAAAAACGAAGAAAAAGTAAAAAGAAGTATAATAAGGGACGCTCTTACAGTAAAAAGGACAGTTATTACGAGAAATATATGGATAATCCGTCCAAACCCTCATCAAATTATATGGGCGTGGATTATGGGACAGATAATAAAGATAGTCGTTTTGTTCTTGATGATAATGGTGAACCGGTTATAAAATTTGGAATTGTTTTTGGGAAAAAATCTCTCGTATTAAAAGCAGGTACTGATTGTGCGCAAATGTATGTTGACATCTTTGCCGATGATATGTTTGTTGCATCATGTCAGATAAATAAATATGGAGATATAACAATAAGTAAGGACTCCCCACTTTACAAAAAATTGGATGTTGCAGTAGAAAAAGGTATGGAAATTTATGGAAAGAAAACATAATTCATAAATATTTCTTAATAAATTTATAAATTGATACTGCTAACAACCACTCATTTCCTTCAAATCCATGTCCTCCGCTTTTATAAATTCGATAATTTGTGTCAGCAAGGTTTAGTTTCTCAATAGCCCGAAGTGTATTTCGCACATCTACGATAGAGTCATCTCTATTTGCGGCAAGATATACCCTATTATTATTCGATGTTGGTTCTTTCTTCCCGCGCAATATGATTCCTTCCGATTTAAAATGATTAATACCACTGTTAGTTTCGAAATCCTTATCTGAGCCGCTTAATTTAAATCCTCCTAACACATAACCAATCTTCTCAATTATCTCCATGTTATCCAACGTAAATTCCAAATCAAAGGGACCACTTGTCATAACGACCACTTTCACATCAGGATTTGGATAAGCTACTACTGACGCCTTTGC
>WJKO01000232.1 GCA_014729055.1 Promethearchaeota archaeon
AGTGAGAAAACTTGAGGAGCAAGTGAGAAAAACTTGATCAACCTGAACCTTTACAGGTTATGATCATATAGGAAAAAAGAGTATTTAAATCGTATGGCGAATCTATATACTCTGATTACCATTATAAACCCAAAGCCCACTGCAGAAATATAAAAGGAATAATTTAATATTTTAGTCTATGAATTTTTTGGATTTTTAGTGAAATTAAATTGATGGAATACTTGATCTTGCCAGCCCATTGCCCGAACATGGCATTGGTTGCCTTTAATTTTAAAATCAACAAAATTCGGTTCTAATATTGCATATAGTTGATCTTTGCAAACCTCATCAAGTCTGTGGCTGGTTTGACTAATACTTGCACCTTCTACGATTGGGGGTATACCATCTCTCTTATAAATATAAGTGCGGCTGGGCCAGACATAAATTGTTTTTCCCTTGTTTGGTCCCATAATTTTTACTTCCATTTTTTCTTGACCACCGGCAGCGCCACAGACGAAATATTTTGTGCCGCCCCAATCCGATTCTCGGTCGGTCCAAAATGCTTGATAATTATGATCATGACCATACATAACACAATCAACATGGTATTGGTCAAATAAAGGACGATAAAACTGATGTAATATTGGTTCCATTGAGAAGTCTCCAGTAGAATACATTTGCCGATGAAAACAGACGAAAATCCAAAGGTTGTTGTTAAATCCCTTCTCTAATTCATCTTCAACCCATTCAAATTGTTTATCTGAAAAAACTGTGCCCAATCTTCCCCCGTTGTCAGAGTCTGCCATAATAAAAAGTGCGTTTGCATATCTAAATGAATAATATCCTCCATTCTTCATATCCACGTACGGATGATCCCACGTCTTAGCGAATCTTCCATATTTTAATCTCGAGTTGGTATCATGGTTTCCGGTACAATTCATCATAGGGATATTATGAAGCCAAGAGTTTGTTTTTTCAAAAAAATATTGCCAATCGGCTTCTTTTGACCCATCATTGATTGAGTCTCCTACCACCACATGGAAATCTCTATCTGGAGCGGTTCGATCCATCGCATAGAAACCGGAAATAAAATCCCATTTTCCTGCTGCCGACGCATGAATATCTCATAAAACACAGAATTCATAATCAAATTTAGAATCGATTTGAGCATCTTCTGGTTTACTATCACTCATTGTGTTTCCGTAAGTTGGGCCAGTCCAGAAATGATGTATTTCATCGTCACGTGCCCTGTTGCCAGTAGAGATTTTATAATAATATTTAGTTTGTGGTTTAAGATCAGTTAAAATAACACAGTGGTGTTTTTGCGGACTCTTATATTCTAATTCTTCAACAATCGAACAGTCCTTATTGCGTCCGTAATTTAATTTTCGGTTAAATATATAATGTTCTGTTTCCCATGAAATACGCATTTCAGTCGAACTATTTTCTCCATAGGATAAATATGGCCCCCACATCGTAAATCCACAATTATTTGGCATAATGTATAGAACGCTTGATTGGATAAAATATTTCTTTATAATGAGATTCTTACAAAGCGATTAATGACAAAGCGATTAATTATATACGAGTATAAATTTAAATGATATATAGTTCTAATTTTCGGGATAAAAATGAGTTGGAAAGAACGATTTGCGGAAAAGCAACGATCTGGTATATTAAGAGAGGAAGAAGAGGGAAAAAAGCATCAAGATATTGACCGAGATATCTTAGTAAAATATAAAGGTTTAACCTTTTTCCAAGAAATATCTGAGTCTTTTAAATTATTTTTCCTTAATTTTCACGTTTTATCGCTGGTATTTCTTATTTTAGGATTAATCTTTTCCGTAACGGCTGTTTTTCTCTTCACCGATATGAACCATTATTTCTATGAGGAATACTGGGTATATACAAGATTTAACACTGCTTTTGAAACTGGTCAATGGATGTTACCTGAAGAGTTATCGGTGTTCTTCGAAAATCAACTTTCCAGCTGGCAATTTTCGCTGTTAAATCGAAAACTTGTATTTGATTTTATCTTGATTATCTTTAAATTCACCCCATTCATTCTCGGCAGTATTATGATTTCGTATTATTTGTCGGAAAAAGTAAAAGGTAATAAAGTTTCACTTTTAGAGTCGATAAAGAGACCATTTTCCAAACAACGAAGGAAATCTACAATTCTCATGATAGTGCTTTATACCATAATTTCTGGTCTCGGGATTGCAATTTTATTCATTCCAGGAATTCTTTTTTTAATGATAGCGGGATTCGGATTTTTCTTTGCAAGTAGGGATGAGGTAGGTCTAATTAAGAATTTTAAAGGTTCTTTCTACTATGGAGGAGATTTTAGGATTAAAACATTCGGTTTGCTTCTTATTGGCTTATTGTTTTATTTATTTTTGGGAAACTTTATAACGGGTTTGATTTTGCCAAATTTAGATGCAGAAACGTACATGAATGCGCTCTCCATTGAAAATAGGGATTGGTTATTCGTGAATCTTTATGAACTAGCTCGGCTTATTCCACAATTAATTTTTCAACCACTTATGGTTTGTGTTCTTGCGGTTCAATATGTAGAGATTGGTGTAAAGAAGGAATTTGATTGGGACATTAACAAGTTCATTCTAACAGAATCGGCAAGAGATCGGGAAGAACTCGAATTAGATAAAGATTCAAAGAAAGAAATGAAGCGTAAAAAGCTCGGAAAAAAGAATATTGCCCACCGAATTAAGAGTAAAGGCGGTAAAGTGAAGTTTTATTGTCCCCAATGCGGAGAAAGAATATCTCCAAGTGATAAGAAAGGGGCTTCTATCATTAAATGTAAGAGCTGTGGGATGCTTGTAATCCTAAAATAGATGACTATACGTGAAAACGGTTATCTTAAAGATAGATTGAACAACCATTTCTCTTCAAATCCGTAATCCATTTAAACACATGCTCTTGAAGGGGCGATATCTTTTTAAAATCTAACCATAATTCTTTCAAATTAGTTATATTAATGATTTTTTTTGGAAGAGAAAACAATAAATTGTTTTTCACATCAAGCGTTCTAAGATCTTTAAGTTTACCAATAAATTCTGGTAGAGATGTCAATTTATTATCATATAAAGTTAATTCCTCAAGTGATATGAGCCTATGGATATCTTTGGGTAGCATTCGCAGACGGTTTTTTTGAATATTAAGTTTTTCAAGTGGTCTTATATCCACGATTGATTCTGGAAGTGTCTGAATGAAGTTTTCTTGTAGAAATAGAAAAACTAAGGATTTTAATTCGCCTAAAGTGCTTGGAAGTGTTACTATATTGTTGTGTGATAAATCAAGTTTTCGCAGATGTTTAAGTTTTCCGATACTTGTCGGTATTATACTTAATTGATTTACGCTTAATCCTAATTCCTCAAGTGTTGATATATCTCCGAGGTTTTCTGGTAAATCTTTTAATTGATTACTTTCTAAATTGATCTTTTTAAGGAATTTTAAAGTCTCTAGGGTTCTTGGTAAATAGGATATCTGGTTTACTCGAAGAAGTAGAATTTCCAGTCTTTTAAATTTTTTAATAGTATCTGGAATAGTCAATAAATTCCGTTTGTATAATCCTATTTCGGTGACGTGACACTCGGATGCAATAAATCCAAATGTTTGATCTTTAACTTCTTTAACTTCGGGAATTTCATGTTTAGTAAGGATCTGTAACAAAAAAAGAACAGCACGTTCTTCATCCACAAGATTTGGATATAAATCCATCTCTTTTGCTTGATTTAAGCAGTATTGGTTAAAGCCAACATCAATTTTCTTAATGGGATTACCATATATCGTAAATTTTCTTAATTCGGGCAAATCATTAATACTTGACGGAACCTCCTCAATTAATCCATCATTAAAAAATATAAATTCTAAAGATTTCATATTTCTTATATCTTCTAAAATACGAACGATTGGTACATCGAGTAGTTTTAGTTCTTGCAATCTTATAATTGAGTTCGGTAAATTAAATACCGGTATAATATATCCGTATTCTGTTTCACGAACAATAAGCGCAATAATATGATTGTTTTTGTGGATGAATCCAAAATTAGGTAAATGTTTTCTTATTTCATCATTGTTGGTCTGTTCATCACAAATATCTAAGAATTTTAAATATTCCGATGTTATTTCAGGGATTTTAAGACCGATCAATTGCTCAATATCTCTCATGGTTGTTGCTTCATCTTTATATAGCTTTACATTATTATATGTTTCAAATCCTTGAATCTTATCCATATAATCAATTAATATATTCATTAAATTATTCATCTGACCCTTGTATATATCCCATGAAATTCCAGCACACTCTACGAGATCTTCTCCATGGGGTTTTTGTTTTTTAATATAATCTCTATCAACATCTGCCCACCATATTGGAATGATATGTTGTTGCTCTTTCAACTTAAAAATTTCATCCAGTTCATACTGAGTATTATCTCTTGTAAAATATTTCTGGCAAATTATGGGAATACAAGTATCTGAGTTTGCGATATTATTTTTAAAATATTCGCGTAAAGACCCTGGTTTCAATCCCATATCTTTATCATACCAGACCGTATAACCCCTAGCTTTAAGGCTGAAAACCAATAGGTCAATAAAAGTATCATATTCAGCATTCCATACATGTGAGATAAAAATATCAGGTTTTTTTTCAACGAATATTGAATCCATAACATTGGCCATTTTTGATTCAATCAAAAAGCTTATGATATATGAATCAAATCTTCTGACCAATTCTTTAAATGCTGGAACCTTTTCCGTATTACTATTCCAATAGGGTAATTCACACAACCCATCATAAGATTTCTTTAAAGCAGTTTCTGAATTTTTAAATCCTAGCTTCGTCATATAATATCCATAAGCCACACCAAATAAAATAGATTCAAAAATCGGTTCAGTTTGATTGTTTAAAGTACATATATTACAAAGACTAGACTTATATTTATCTTGGATTAGCGGCATTCCGCAAGATTCACAAATCGTCCCTATATTCGACGGCTTTAATTTATTTTGATCTTCTTTCGGACTCATAAAACAAACAATAGAAGAATATATTTAAAATTATTTAAGAGCGGGGAGGATCTACATTCATGCGGTTTTCCCTGGCTAGTCTAGACCAGTCTAAAAATTTGGCTGATGGGGGATATAATTTGAAGAGAATTTCTCGATTACACTCTAATATTTGTTCATTATTTTTAGAGTAAGAATGCAGCATTTCCAACCTTTTATTCATAAGGTTTAGGCTCTTACCAGCGTCTTCTGCTATTTCCCTAAAACTGCCGATGTAATTGCCAAAATTCTTATCCCTTACAATATGATGATCTATTATCGTATGATTAAATGCTTGTACAATTAAATTTGTATTAGAAAAAGCGTTCCTAACGATTTTATTATCTTGAATCGGTGTTTGTCGGTCCTTGAAGATATATGTGATAGGTCCACCCATTGCTAGGATATGTTGGTTATTTCTTGTATCGAATCCGATGTTATCTAAACAATAGTCAATTTTATCGCGCAGATAAAGCAAGTCTCCCCGGTCTTGATGATTTGGCATACCTTGTACATCGGCAAAGTGGTAAAATGTAGTATTTCCAGAATTTATGATGATTGGTTGGATATAGACTTTAGTTTTAGGATGTATGCCGTGAAGAAAATCTCTCGGGAATATAATTGTAGTATCTCCGACGCAACAGATGTAATTGAAGAGTCTCTTATGAATGTTCTGATGAATCTCTGCTAAAAGTCGCGTCTCTCGCTTAACACTATAATCATTCTTATGGTTCGAATTACATCTCAATTTTTCAATCCCGATTCGAATTAGCTGTGAATTAAGTGAACTTTCATTTCCCTTATCATTTATATCATGGTAAAACTTTTTACCGCGTTTTTTTTGATTGAAATTGATGAATTTTTTGGTATTTTTCGCAAAGATTATCTTGTTAGCATATAATTTACTGCAAATTTCATCGTTTGAGAAAATGTAGAAATTGTCAAATAAGAATGGTTTAAAATGATCATGATGATAATGAGAAATGAACAAAAAATCAGATTTATTTGCATAATCAACGACTTTTCGTGTTAAATTACGCTGCTTTTGAAATTCAAAGGGATGGGGTGTTTTATAATGCCATCTTGGACCTAATGCACACCCTGGGTCTAATAACAATGTTGCATCGGGTGTTTTTACATAGAAACAAAACGCGCGAACCCCAAAACTTTCTCCGCAAATTGGTGTTATTTCCATTTAATTAACCATGCTTATATCTAATCCTTTTTAGGACTAGGATATTTAATTTTCGAGAATGAACGAAGTTCATCGATTTTCATAGGTAACAACATTCCCATTTTCCGTAAACTAAACATTGCTAAGTAAAATTGCTCAATTGGTGGATAAGCGATGTTTTCAGGATCGATTCCGTCTTTTTTTGCTTTTTTTGGATCAGTTAATATGATGTCCCTTGCTTTCTCTTTAACATAGTTCTTTGTCGCCCATACCAAATTCCGCAGATAGAAATATCCGATTCTTCGGGTTAATTTATCAGCTGCGTTAAATATATACTGTTCCAGTTGTTCTTTTGGATCAAAACCTACATATTTTGCATAATGAGGTAACGAGAGATCCAGACTGATGTATTTTTTGAATAGATCGGGTGCATCTTTAAATGCAGACTTATCTCGTCCATCAAACTCCTTTAAAACTTTTCCTTTAGAATAATGGTCTTCAAATTCCTCGGCGAATACTTCGATAATATCAGCCAGATATTTAGAAGTTCTTGTATTCAACCCCGAAGTGCGCATTATTAAGCTAATCCGAATTCGGTTTCCTTCATAAATAAATAATATAAAACCGCTTGGATGTTGAATCATTTTATACTCAGTATATACTAAATCCAATTCTGACGCTATCTTTTTAGCTTGTTTCTTAAGATTCTCGTTCGGTTTCATTATTGGGGAAATGAATTCGTAGATTAAGTCCATTTCACGATTATGGAAAATCGAAAAGCTCATCAGATTATTTGCAATGGTGAATTTAGTAAGAATTTTTAAATCCTCATCAGATAAAGCACTCATATTTATAATTCAACACTTTAAAGTTAAAAAACTATTCTTGCGTTTTTTTGACGTCAGAATTTGTAATCTGTTATCTATCGTAGTTAGACTTTTTGATATTTCTCGATAAATTCATCTAATGGGATGGGTATTAGTAATCCACGCGAGCATAACTCAAATATAGAATCGTTGATATAGACGACCTCACGGCTCAAATTGTTTTTCGCAGCCTCGACCAATTCTGAGAGAAATATATATCCTCTACCGCGCACTAAGTTTTCTGCAATTCCCCAAACTGCCCGTGTTAGTTTGTCTTTAATTTTGTTTAGAGGCAATCCTAGTTTGTGTGGAAGACTAAGATTCAAATGAAATACGTCTTCAATCAGATCATCAACGCTGGCTCTTGTATCGGAGTGTTCATGGAAGATTTTTACATCGCCTTGGTGTTCGTCATAGAATTTATTAATTTCTCTACCCCATCTACTTTCAAATCTAATTCCAAATGAGTGTAATGCTTCTCTGCTGAACCTGTTTGGTTTCTGATTGATAATTATTGCGACAAAGATCATTTTACCTGCTCTAATAATTACATATTTACCTTTAATTGATGCTTGTTCAATATCACCTTCAGTTGTGGGTAATTCAATTTCTTCGAAATTGATTGCTCGTCTGAATTTTTCTATTAATTCCGCATCAAAGTCAACACCGGGAGCATTCTTAATATACATGATACCTTTAGATTCTCTATGTAGTGCAATTACATATTCAGTAGAGATGGATACACCAAAATAGCTACTCAATGACTATGCCCTCACGAAATTTATTCTCAATAAAAAAATTAGTTTTAAATAATTTAATTGTTATGAAAAAAACTGCAAACATTCTACATCTGTGATGGCTATGCATTTATACGCAAACTCTTTCTTAAGAAAAAATTTTTATTCCAGATGGAATTAAATTTCATATCCAACATGTATTTGTAAAGGATTGTTCATATGCTGGGGTAATCAAGCCCGGTCAAAAAATATGCGATCTAACCAAATGGGTCAGTTTGATAAGATGCCGGACTTAAGATCCGGTCGCGTAGGCGTACACGAGTTCGAATCTCGTCCCCAGCACTTTTCTATCTTTAAACAAAAATCTAAGAGTGATTTTTATTTTTACTTTCCAATTCATCGACTTTTTCCAGCAATTCAAAATAGAGATCTTTAAAGACCTTTAACTCTTTCTTGAGACGCGCAATTTCCGCATCTTTAGAATATTCTTCTTCAATTTTCCTATGTAGTTTTTTTATGGTAGAATTTGAAATGCTTGAATTGAATTTTGCATGTAATTCATCTTGTATTTCTCGATATGTTAATCCTTTCTTAATTAGTTCCATTGCGTATTGAATTTTCTTATCATATTTTCTCATTTTGACCACTCTAATTATCATAAATTTTGAAAAGATCAAAAATCTAAGAATGCACATCTGTTGTAATATTAAGATCTCAATCGTTTCATCATTTGGTCATGCTTATAAATAATTTTCTTAATATCTTCACTTAAATCAAGGTTTTCAAGGTTTTCAAGGTCAAAAAATATACGATCTAACCAAATGATTCAGTTTGATGAGATGCTCGGCTTAAGATCCGGTTCCGTAGGTGTTCACGAGTTCGAATCTCGTCCCCAGCATTTAATTTTTACTCTTATTTACAATTCTACTCTTGTTAAAATTTGACTCTCTACAATGTGTAAAAGACCATCAATAAGATTGCTAATACGACCATGATCCCCCAGACTATTTTGTTCCAATCGTATATTTTGCCACCATCCCACGGAAACCCTCCTGATCCGCGGAACGGTAGTAAATTCACGATTAAAATTACGATGTTAATAAATGAAATAATTCCGAATGCAGTTTTCAATGGATCAATTGTTAAATACGGAAATACCAGATAAAGAGTTAGAATAATTATCATATTGACAATCGGACCGATGATATAGATTAGACCATTTTTTCGCTTATTTTTCACATAGGACCAATCCCGTTTACTCATATATGTACTCCCATATGCAGGGTAAATACCACCAAGAAGAGAAAGCAGAAACCAGAAAAATAATCCTGGAATCCAAGATTTAAACTCCGTTTTTAGTCCATATATCTTTGCAACAATACTGTGTGAGATTTCGTGCAGCAAAATAGTTACCGCAACAAGGATGATCAAGTATGGAAATACTGAGATGGAATTCCCCCACATTAAAGTATATATTAACACAATCAAAGAAAATCCGACAAAAGAAATAGCAAAATGCTCTAATGTTGTAGATTCTTTGAATTGCTTTTTTTCTTTGTTAAGTTTTAAGAAAAATAGCCCAATACCTATGAAATACATTTCTTTTGCCCACAATTTTAAAAATCCCGCTTTTAGATCACTTATTTGTTGTTTAAATTCATAAAGCGAAAAATCCGTATGCATAAATAAATTCCATGATCTAGAATTATATCGCTCCACTGTTGCATAGATGTTTTCACAGCCGTTGTTATCAAACCATCTAAGACATTCTTTAAGTAATTTCTTTCCAAGTCCTTTCCCGCGAATACTTTTATTTGTGACAATTGCATCAATCAATCCGTGTTTTTGCCCAGAAATCTCAAATGTTTGAACAAGCATAGAACCAACAAGTTGTCCATCTAATTCAGCAATGATACAAGCCCCATCATTGTTTTTCTTCTTAATTAATTTCAAGACATCGCTGAATGCCAGTAGAAAAATAAGTCTATCGACAATCCAGAGCTGAGTTTTATAAATATTCCTAACTTTAT
>WJKO01000233.1 GCA_014729055.1 Promethearchaeota archaeon
CTTTATACGTGTAATACCTATTCTTGATGGGCGATTCGGCGTTCGGGATGAAAAAACTCCCACTTTCTTACCATCTATCCCCCGTCTAAAGGTCGATTTTATACTTTTCTTATTGTGCAGATAAAAAACAATAACAAGTTTCTTTTCATCCTCAATCTTATATAAAAAAGGCTTTTGACTTGAAAATAATTCTATTCGCGAAGGTTTATGCCGACTTCCTTTTAAACCAAATCCCCTTCCTCTTTTCAAATTATTCCGCACATAACCAATGGGATAGATTTGGAAAGCATCCTCGCCATTGTATAAACATGAATTACACATAAACTCTCCATCAATGATTTCCCCCATTTTATCGGCGTTATGATCTTTAAAATCATTACCGCATTTTTTACATTTCATAGCATTCACCTTTTAATTCTTTTAAAATCGTTATAATCGATATTAGGCCATGGGTTGTCTATATCTTCCATTTGCCTTAATTCATCTTCATTCAATCTATTCGATTCATCAAGATTCTTCAAAGCCCAAATAAGTTTATTGAAGCGTTGGTGATGATTGTGCCATCTTTTATTAGCATACTCTCTTGCTTGATTGGTATATAGGAGAAATGGCCAATCGCTTCCTTCTATTAATAGAATCTCTCTACATGCTTGTTTTAATATACGTTGGTCTCGTTTAGTTAACGGATTCCGTCCTGTATCTTCTATCAATTGTAGCACGTTTTCTAATTGTCTTCTGCAATCATTCACATAAGGCCATAACCAATTATGTTCTGGGCTATTCCATACGGTAAAGTCGCCGTTTTCACCCCAAGTACTGGCTTTCATCCGAATCGTAGAAAATGTATCAGAATAATTATCAATATATTCGTTTAAAGTCATGGTTTTCACGCTGGTTTGTCCTGAGAACAGTTCATATAATTTTTCAATCCATTCAACGCCCTCATGCCACCAGTGACCAAATAGTTCACAATCGTAAGGTGCTAAAATGATTGGAGGTGCTTCTTTTATTTCTTCTGACTTGTTTACAACATCCTCGTATACTAATGAATTAAAATGCAGAACATGGCTATTTATTCGTTCTTTCGCCAAATTGGGCTGATATATCTCTTTGTCATTGGTGCCAGTAATCCGATTATAACGTAACCCAGATTGTGAGTCTTTACTATGAAATTCTAAATAATATGGATCTCCCGGATAACCATATTTAGGCGACCATACTTGTTTACTAGTCAAATAATTCCTACCAAATACGCAAACTCCTGATTCTAACTTATAACCTCTATAAGTAGTCGGAGCCTTTTCATGATTTTTATTTTCAATAAAAGTAGCGCGTTCAATACCGATATTTTCAACGATGAAAAATCTGATTCCTTCGTCAGCTAACCACTCATCTATTGCTCTTCTGTTGTCTTTTTTATAGCGATAAGCACACTCAGGTAACCAGAATCCATTTGCTTTACTATCAAAATATTTTCTGTATGTCTTTAAACCGATATGAATTTGGGAATAGATACCAGAATCATATTCCATAAGAGGTAAAAAGCCATGGGTTGCAGCAGATGTTATTATCTCTATTATACCCTCCTCTTGTAACCATTTTAAAGAGCCGAGTATATTTCCGAAAAATAATTCATGATAAGCTTGATAAATCTTAGTATAATGGTTTAGCCAGTAATCAGCAACCTTTTTCTTCTTATCAGTACTTCCAAATCGTTCTAAGTCATTCTGCGCTCGCTTGATTTTGTCTTCCATATATTCGCAAAATCTATCGTTCATGTAGGCATCCGCTAGCTGTTCCGCTAAGACAGGGACGACTCCTATCATGATATGAGGTTTATAGTTTGCCCGTTGAAATCTTCTCAGCATCATAAGTAGTGGGATATATGTCTCGTGCATAGCTTCAAATAGCCATTCTTCTCCAGCTGGCCATACTCCTGACTTTCTACAATAGGGGATGTGTGCATGGAGCATTAATGAAAAAATACCGGTCATAATTTTCAACTTTCTGATAATCATATTGTTAATGTTTTAATCATTTATTTCTAATCAGTTAATCTGACATTTGATTTGAATCGCTTACTGATTCATCAATATAGTCTTGCGTAATCATTTTATTTATGTAATACATGATAGTGTTTTGGGCAGGAGTTTTTCCGCTTGGATATCTTTTTTCTTTCTCAAGCGGTCCATCCCATTGCATTCCACACTTTTTACAACTAAATTGAGCTATAAAATGAAGATCATCCTTTTTGACAATTTCAATCTTCAGTCCGTGGCTTCCGCACCAAGGGCAATAAAATGATTTTTTATTCATTGTCATGGTAAATTAAACAAGTCTAATCTTAAAATTTTGTTCATCATATAAATAATTAGATCAGGGTATTTAAGATGATACGTAAACGACTAAAAATTTCCTCTACTAAAGACGAAGCATTAGATAACCTACTGCAAGAAATGAGAAGCTGGTTGGTGGAGAGTAAAAAAAGGCATTCATTCACAAAATGGAAAGGTATACATGATGAAGGAACGTATTTGACGTCTTGGCGGGAATATTATCTATTGACCCAAGATGAGAATGTTAGAGATTATGCATTTGAAAGATTTGATGCATGTAAGAAATGGGCACGGCGGCATTTTAGAAGAGGATATTGGAAAAAACAAGAGGTTCATCACGGAGTCGAACACTTTATTATTTATTTAAGTTGGTTACTAGAAGTGGATCCTAAGCACTCAGAAGTAATGTACCAATTGAAAAACGCTGCAAATCACATAGTTGAGAAACAAAAAAAGAAAACACCGTGGTATGATAATAAAAATAAGAGATTTAGAAGTGTTTTTTTAGGTTGTAAAAGATCAGGATCAGAATATTTGAATGTTGTAGAGCATTTACGCTTGGTTAGATTAGGTTGGTTAGGATACAAGTCTGGAGGAAATACTGCTCTTCGCGATTTTATTATTGAATATTCTACCGAATGGGCTAATGAAATTTTAGATAATGAAAAAATACCGCTCTTCTTAGAAAAAAAGGGGAAAGAAACAGGTATGTTTTCAAAATTATTTGAAAAATTATATAAAACATTCGTTGGTGCAGCCCCTAAGAGTGAATCGGATAGAGCAAGGTCAGAAATTCATATTGCAAATGGTTCACCTGCATTATTTATCCAACTTTATAAGATTACGAAAAATATAAAATTTTTAGACGCTGCAGAGAAAATACTAAAACCCCTTTTATCACAGCTAACATATCCTTATGCGCACCCGTTAGCAGATTTATTGTATGGTATGTATAAATTTAATAGATTTTCCAGTCTGCCTAAAATAATTTCCAAAATCAATTATGAAAAAATCTATGATGATTTAAACGAAGGTTATCTTGAATTTCATCCAAAAGTCAATTGGAATCAACCAAAGTATAGTTGGTTAAGGGATTGTGTTGGAATGCGAGCTGATATGGCCGAAGTTATACTTTATAATCATGAAAAGAAGAAACTAAAAAAGATTCCTAGTCCTGCAACATTCAATCTAATCTATAGACTAAACAAAAATGAAATATGTCGTCTTATAGCAACAGAAATCTCTAAAAAAGTTTTAGAATGTGCCCGAGAAATTCATCCTGATGGTAGACATCACGGTTGTGGATCAAGGACCGTGTCAGCGTATTGTGTAGGGCACGGTCGAAACTGGAGTGCGGGTTATGTTTCTACTGCTTTAAGGGGACATCTCCAACATTCTCTTGATGGCTTACCGCTTCCAGATATAAATCTTAATCCGAAATGATCTAAATAAACCTTAAGTTTTAAACGAGATCATCTTTTTAAGGATTTCAGTCAATTTTTTTATATGCCTCAAGAACACATGACTTTCAATGAAATAGATACATATATAAAATATGATAATCTGGAAGAGATAGAGTGGGAATCCATAAAGGAGATACCAAGCAAGGTTCCATTTGTTATTCAGCATGGGCATACGGCTAATCATAATTTTGTTAAACCAATTTATGATTTCTTCAATGAAAAAGGATGGCCCGTAGTATCTTTTGATTGGAGAGGACATGGATGGAGCCAGAAAAAGTTAGTTAAACCTTATACGTTAAATGATTGCGTTGAAGATCTCTATGCGGTCTATAATGATTTCTTATTAGGGAAATATGGCTATGAGAAATTTAATTTACTTGGGCATTCAATGGGGGGTTTTATTTCACTCAAGTATGCTCTTAAGTATCAAAATACTCTAAATAAACTCATTCCATTATCAACATCCGCAAGTATTGTAGGAAACTTTTTTACACGTATGATTATGAGCATATATATCTGGTATATTGAGCATAATTATAATAAAATGATGCAAAAGAAAAAAGAAGGTCATAAAGAACTCGGATTAGATAACTTTCCTCATTGGACAGATACATCTTTAATGCCCGATCCAAAGGCAACTATTGAATTCTTGAAAGACTTTCGTTATTATAATATTAAAAGCGAGCTTCATAAAATTAATATTCCTACATTGGTCTGTATTGGAAGTGAAGATAGCTTTGTAAGCCACGCAAAGGTCATTGCAAAAAAGATACCAAATGCAGAGCTTAGAATCATGGATGGATATGTGCACAACATACCAATTGATGCAAAAGACAAGTTGTCAGAGAATTTATATCGATTCTTAAATCAAAAAAAGTGAAAATATATTTTTTAATTAATAGATTTTTTTGATTCAATTCCAGTAAATGCTCACACAAATACATTCTTAGGATACTCACATATTTTCATTACATTTTTGAATCATTTCTTTCGCATACCTAACGCCATCGGTAAAGTTCAAGCGTTCACAAATATTTAATGATTTCTTAAATAAGGATAATGCGATTTCATATTGACCTTTACTATAAAAGTCCTGTGCACTTTCAACTGTATAATGATTTTCTTTTTCATCATCGCTTTCTTGGTCAACTTTATCGCCTGAAGATATGTCTTGCTCTTTCTGCGGTTCCGTATGTGTCTTTTTAAAATCATCAATAGCTTTTGACATTGCTATTTTTGCTTTTTCGTCATAATTAATCTCTGATGTGGTTTGGTTTTGTATATTCTCGGACGACCACTGTTGTTTGAATTTTTCAATTTCTTTCTTCATAACAATTGATGCACGTTCATCTAAATTATTAGACATTTTTTCTCTCTCTTTAAGTATTTTTACTTCAAGATATACTCACATTTTTTCTGTATTTTAATTTTTTTTCCTTTAAATTCAATCATTCGAAATATTTCATTGAGTGGAGTTTTGTTGAAAGATGAATTGAAGGATTTTATAAAAGATCCTCCTAAAGATTTGTTACTCGAACCAATTTTAGAAGAACAACTAGATGATTTATTAAATGAAATAGAATGCAATTCTTCAGATAAAAATCTTAAGAGCAGAGAATAGAATAGGTTATTTATGTTAGAATTCTCATCGGAAAATACTACGCCTTAAAATTAAATAAAAAATAAAATTTTTTAACGATTAACTATTTACATATCTTGTCTTATGAATTTGATAAAAAGCTTCTGTAGCTTAGTCGGTAGAGCACTACCTTGGTAAGGTAGAGGTCGGGAGTTCAAGACTCCCCAGAAGCTCTAAATATCAAAAATAATAGACAAAATATACATATAAGCCGGGCTAGCTCAGTTGGTAGAGCGCCAGACTCATAATCTTACAACTCTTGGGTCAGAGTTAGGGTTTAAAAGCCTCCAGCATGAGAAATCTGGAGGTCGGGGGATCATGCCCCCCGCCCGGCACCTTTTTTTTATTTTTATTTTATTATCGGTTTAGTCAGATTTGGGATTTTCATTTCAATTTTTTTATCACTTTTTCTTTTAAGGCAAAACCAATAAATATCATCACTTTAAATGATCTATATAAAAAAGTAGGGGACAAATTTTGTCAGATTTTTTTAAAATTTATAGAAAGAAAGGGTTTGAAGAAACGCTTGAAGTTCTATATGAGGGCGAAAACTGCGAATATAAGGAATCGGATTTTTACCACACGTTGAAAACTCAGAGTATGCACCTCAATGAATTTTATCGGAGTAAAGATGACTTATTGAGATATGGAGTAATTGGCTATAAACTCGATGATTCATATGATAAGGTGATTTTCTTAACGGAGAAAGGAAAGGAACTGAAAGAATTGGTCAATGCCATCAATGAATTGATTAAACCGAAGAAAAACAAGAAAAAAAGGAAAAAGTAAGACAAACTAAATATTCAGA
>WJKO01000025.1 GCA_014729055.1 Promethearchaeota archaeon
TAACCCTTCTATCTCATGAATTATATTGGGGAACTCCAGGGGTTCCGTGTGATATCGCCGCGCTTAAGCATTGCTGGTCATTTCATATTCCACCAAACGATTATTCTGGAGTTTTTCCAAGGAATTTGAGATATGTAGGAAATGAAGCAATATTTGATAAGCAGAGTAAATTCTTAAAAATAGGATTGATAAGAGGATGCTTGCACTCAAGAAAAAGAAATTATGCCCATAGAGGACTACCCCTCTACGGGATTGAATATTACGGAGCAGGTACGCTGAATGCAAACGGAAATTTGAAACCAGAAATACAAGACAGGCAAGTTTGTTCGTGGTTAATGGGGGTTCCAAGCGTATATGGTGGCGATCTCGGTTCACTTTCGAGGGATAATATCAATCATTATCGTAAACGATTTCAACTGATAAAGCAATTGCATGAAAAATACAAAATATACAAGTACTTCCAATACAGTGGCGTTCCAAAACCGGATAGGTTTGATCTTCGTTGGCATTGGTGGGGAAAGATAAACGACAATGCAGAGGGAGTTGTTGTTGTTATACGGGGTCGCTTGGGACCTGCAAAAAGAAAAATAAACATACCTTGGATCAAGTATGATAAGACTTACTCGGTAATTCTAAGACTATCCAACCGAAACCTCGGTGAATTCAAGGGTAAAGATCTAGCTAAAAAAGGAATAACGATAGAATTGCCAAAACTGGGTCAGGAAATCCTCGAGTTAAAGATATTCGACTAAGAAAAATGAGGCTTAAATCTGAAGCAATATGTATAGATTTTTCCTGATTTTAATCGGTATTTTTCCAACGTCGGTTTACCGATACCCCATTCTTTAGTTAATCCAGAACCGACGCCTTCTTGTTTATAATCGATATTGAGCGTGTTGATATTTCTTCTTGGTAATTCGTTTGTATGAGTGGCTTCTTCGAGATCTTTTTGAGTATAAGGCCAGATACTTACACTCATTGGATCTTTTCCTATAATTTTTAAACCAAATCCACGATCATTTACGATTTCCAACCATCTCACATCGCAGCGATTCGCATTTTCTGCCGGTCGAATGTAATTAAAAACAAAGTCTTTTAATTTCCTAGAATAAATACCGATTGCCGCACCAGTCTTTCGATCCCAGTAGTTTTCATGTGGTCCTCTTCCGTACCATGTGATGTTATGAAATTTAGCGGGTATTTCCATCTGCATACCAATTTTTTTCAAATTCCGCTTAGGTAAAACTTTCAGATCTACTTCAATTGTCCCATCATAAAAAATCGAATATTTTAACTCATTTAGTTTGCAGTGACGCATCTTAGAGGCAATGAGAATATTTATTTTATTCTCTTCCTCTTTCCATTCAATTTTTATCTCCTTAGGTTTTTGTTTCTCAACTGCTCTTTTCCATTTATCATGTTTTTTCAATATTAAATCAGTGAGAAATTTATAGAATTTATTTCTAGTAGCGAAATTTTGTACAATAAAAGAGATTCCAATATCATTCTCAGTAAAGACCCTTGAAAAACTATGTTTCAGCGGAGATAAAATAAGTTCCTCTGATATTTCCTTATTTTGATATTGATATGACCTGATATAGCCCGATTGTTTATCAATGGTTATCTTGAAATGCTTTCCCTCAATACGTATTGTATCGCTATTGTCTATTAATTCTGGCTTATTTTGTTCTTTTCCTCTTATTATCATTTCGAATACGGAGAAGAAATTGTCTCGTTTCTCTGGAGATATATTGAATTGATCCCAGGCCACTATATGACCTTTTTGAGCCCAATCTGTATTTTTATTCAACAAGAAGGATATCTTAAGGAAGTATTCGGCATTTTTTTGAAAATTATCACTATCATAGGGAATATGAATAGAGCGAGTTTCACCAGGATCAAGGTCTATTGCCGGAATTGTTCCATTTTGAATATTAATGCCATTCTCAGTTATTTCCCATAGGATTTCATAGTCTTGAAGATTTCTAAATTTATATTTATTGTGGATTATGAAATTGCCATCTGGAGCGGCGTTCTGATCTCTCAATTTCACTTTGATATTCTGATAAACCTTTTTAACTTCAAATAAAGCAGGTTTAGGTTGTCTGTCTGGCATAATAATTCCATCGCAGACAACTGTTTGATCATTTGGTATATCTCCAAAATCGCCTCCGTATGTCCAAAATTCATTACCATTTTCATCTTGTTTACGGATAGATTTTTCTATATAATCCCAGATGAATCCTCCAATAATATTATCATATTTTTCAAATATTTCCATATATTCTTGGAGATATCCCGTTCCGTTTCCAGGAGAATAAGCATATTCACATAAAATACGGGGCTTTCCCGCGTATTGCTCGGGCTTTAGACGTTTAAAACCAATAGAAGACCCAAACGATTTCCTATTTTCCCCAAAATCTATAAGGTCTTTTATTGTGGGATACATTGAACTAAATACATCAGAATAATCTAACTTATAATCGCCCTCATAATGGATCGGGCGTGTAGGATCAATATCTAATGCTGTTTCCTTCATTTTTTTATGGTTAGCGCCACTTCCAGACTCATTTCCCAATGACCACATGATGATGCAAGCATGATTTTTATCCCGTTCAACCATTCTTTTCATTCTATCTGTAACGGCAAGAGTCCACCGTGGGTCATCCCCAGGAATCTTTCCTCTTTTACCATGGGTTTCAACGTTGCATTCATCAAGCACATAGATGCCGTATTTATCACATAAGTCATAGAAGTAAGGATGATTCGGATAATGACTTGTTCTTATAGCGTTGATGTTGTTTCGTTTGCAAATGATAACGTCTTGTTCCATACGCTCGTAGGGGACATATTGTCCGTGATCTGGATCAAAATCGTGCCGATTTACCCCTTTTATCAGAATTGGAACGCCATTAATTAATAATTTAGAATCTCTGATTAAGACTTCTTTAAATCCGTATTTACACGATCTTAAGTCGATAACTTTATTCTGCTCGTCTCTTAAACTGAGGAGAATTGTATATAAATACGGGGTTTCCGCAGTCCATTTTTTGAGCCTGGATATTATATGCTCGTAATTTATTATTCTTTCGTGATCTTTTTCGATGTGGATATCAGACTTGATTGTGATATCCTTCAATTCTTTTTCGATTTCTTTGCCCTTGGCATCAAGCAGTGAAAGATTCAAACGTAAATTATCGCAACCAGATGCGAAGCTATTCTTAATCTTTACTTTAATCTTTAGAGTTGCATCATGATAATTTTTGTCAAATTGATTTGTTATAAAAAAGTCGCGGATATAGATTTTTGGAGTCGAAAAGAGATACACATCACGATAAATACCGCTTAACCGCCATGTATCTTGATCTTCAAGATAGCTTCCGTCAGACCATCGATAGACTTCAACTGCAAGCAGATTATTTTGTGGTTTTAATAGTGCCGTAATATTAAATTCCGCCGGCGTCATACTTCCTTGACTATATCCTACTTCTTGACCATTAACCCAGACATAAAATGCCGATTTAACACCGTTGAAATGCAGAAATATCTTCCTGCCAGACCATTCTTCGGGAATATCAAATTTCAGACGATATGATCCAACAGGATTATATTCTTTATCTATACATGGAATATTTCTCGTGCAAAGACTGGGCGGATATTTAAAATTAGTATAAATTGGCTTTCCGTATCCATGCATCTGCCAGTTACTGGGAACTTCGATTATATTCCAATTGGAGTCATTATATTCTTTTTGATAAAAGTCAATGGGTCTATCGGTGGGTTTTTTTACCCAGTTAAATTTCCAGTGCCCATTTAGTGATTTATAATACTTTGAACTTGAAATATTACA
>WJKO01000234.1 GCA_014729055.1 Promethearchaeota archaeon
CCAGAAGATAGAGTCACGCTTTAGGTTTTTTTTTCCCTTAAGTAATGGAAGAATACTTTTTCCTTCAAGATTTTGGTTGGCTAAAGGTTCTAATCCTAAAATGTCAAGTATTGTAGGATAAAAGTCGGGACTTGTCACGGGAACATCGCAAAATGTGTCTGCTTTTACATCTCTGGGCCATCTAACTATTAGTGGTTCTCTCGTTCCTCCCTCATACATCCATCCCTTTCCTTCTGAGAGTGGAAAATTACAAGTTGGTGAACTCTCGGCCGTACTTAAGCCTCCATTATCTGATGTAAAAAACACAATTGTATTCTCCTTTTCTCCCAATCTATCCAACTCATCTAAAAATCGCCCGATATTTTCGTCTAACTTCTCAACCATTGCCGCATACTTGGGATCTGATTGAACCAGCCTCCGTTTAATTCGTAGATATTTCTTATGTTCACATGAAAATTTTTCCCCCATTTCAAAGGTCTTTTTTTCATCTAACCCGAGTTTTTTCGCCTTTTTTCGATACTTTTCGACATACTCTTCTGGTACTTGGATTGGAATATGGACTGAATAATATGATAAGTACAAGAAAAATGGCTCTTCCCGTTTTTCTCGAATGATGTTAATGGCTTCATTGGTGAGACGGTCGGTTAAATATTCACCCTTTGGACCATTTTTCAAGGTGGGGATTCGATATGGGCTGAAATAACCAAACTTCGGCGATCCCCAATGACATCCCCCTATATTTACGTCAAATCCATGGTGTTCAGGCCAATAAGGTTCTTTTCCGAGATGCCATTTACCGATATGATATGTTCGATATCCATGTTCTTTCAATGTTTTTGCGATTGTTCGTTCTTCAAGTGGCAAATGTCTGATGTATGGGGCAGAAATCAATTTACCAACTTCATGGCCTCCAATCCAGTTCGTCAAACCCAAGGTTGCAGGATACTTTCCCGTGAGAATGCTAGCCCTTGTAGGAGAACATACGGGACAGGCGGCATATGCGTTGCTGAAACTCATTCCTTGTTTGGCCAGCCGATCTAAATTTGGTGTTTCATAGAAAGTGCTCCCATAACAACTTAAATCACGCCAACCCAGATCATCGATCAGAATGAATACAATATTTGGTTTTGATTTCACTTTAAGCTCACTTAGAGGTAATCAATCATACTGTTTATTGTTTCTTCAATATTTTTTCTTCCAATTTCTCTAAATTTATTTATTTTCAATGGAACAATTTTAAAAATGTTGAGTTTGATTATGTTTAAGGAGATGAAAAATGCAAATTGATTTACATGGATGTCAGCGTGGGGATGCATTTATCGAAATTTGTAAAGCTTTGGATGAATGTAAAATCATGATGGATGATCAGCTTGATATAATTCATGGATATCATCAAGGACAAAGCCTACGTTCGTTTGTTCGCTCGGGGAGACTCATTAAAATGCTCCGATCCAATGGCTATCAAGTGAAAAAAATAAACATATCAGATCCAGGTAAAACGAGTTTTTCACTTACCAATTAGTGATACCAAATTCAATATGACGGAGATTTCAATAACGAATGTATTTATGAATGTAACAATTTTTTCCGATTCTCATCCCGGAGTTCCATTAATTCTCTGATTTCTTTATACGCTTCAGTTTCATCATATTTGAATTTATTGTGTAATGGTGAAATTGATACTGTTTTAAAAATTAGTTTCGACATAGGAACTACGATAATTTTGCTCGGACCTGACATTTTTGCCACCTTCCGAAAATCACGAATTGAATTATCGTCCCATCCACCTAATAAAACAGTCAACGGGAAATAGACCCCTAAAGCGAGTGCTGCTAAGACAACTATGCCCAAGACTAATGCAAGATAAAAATTAATATCCATTAACGCTTCTAGAGCCGTCACTTTTAATATATAGAACGTAATAAAGAGAGTTGCGGTAGATAGGGTGGGCACGACAAATGTCTGCCATACCATAAATTTAAGCTTGAAAATCTTTTTATGAATATAGACATAACCAATAAGTGCTCGTAATACAACCACAGGATAGTCTCCTAAAGTTAAAGTGTATACTATACCTCCTATACCAAGTTCTGGTATTTTGAATACTGCAATTGTTAAATACCAACATAACATCTTAGCGCATTCTTCTCCAATTTTAAAAAACATTAAAAAAGTGGCTTTATCTGCGGCCAGCAAGATTGAGTTTGGGTAATTATTAAATTGTTTAGTGCTTCTATACAACAGTGCTGGAATAATAAAAGGGAGCGTAAGTATATATCTATCCAAACCAAGACCAATAAATGCATCTTCAAGCACTGTCATTACCGTGATCATGACTGCTACCGCAAATCCCGTATTTAATGTGAGAAATCTGAATGCATGTGCATTATAATATTGACAGAGTTTTACCTTATCATTTTGATATGCCTCCGTAAAAACGGGCGTAAAATCTTGCCTGGCCAATCTTTCTGTCATTGCAACAAGCATTATTGCCATATCTTGTAATACAATAAATGTTGTATATTGCGGAATAAGCGCAATTGATAACGTTAATGTGACCATTTTGGTAGCCGCACTCAACAATCCTGGCAATCCCGTCTTTAATCCAAACAAGAAACATCTCTTTACAAGATCCCACTTAAACTCGACCATAAACAAGCGTTTAAAAGTAATACCGTATTTTTCCAAAGATTTAGAGAGATACCAACCAGCAATAATTGATGCAATAACGTCATCTAAATAGAGACCAAAAACCGAACCAATAGCGATCCCCATAATTTCTCCTATTTCAGGATTCGATTGTCCCCACCATTTACCAAGCAGAACGAATCCAATTTCCGTAAGTCTCTGTATTGCTTCACCTTGAACAAAATCTATAACTGCCTTTTTATCAAAATGTTGTAGAGAGTTTAAAACTCCTTTAAATACACCCGGAAAGCCCGGCCATTGTTTCGTGATACAAATAAGCATTATCCATATTCCGTACGCTAATTGTGTGTTTGGTACCATAAATAATGCCCAATAACTAATGGCAGTAATTTGAACCAGACCAGTCAGCGCTTGATACCAAATGAAATACTGAATATATTGCACCATTTTGTCCGGTTCTTTAATATTTGCATCCGCGATAAATCGAGATATTGTGTTACTGGTTCCGATATCAAATAAGCTAAAAACGAGTACAAAAATGCCAGTGAATGTAGTTCGATAACCAATGCTCGTTGGAAATGGATATAAAATCTTTAATACTAAAGGTGTAAAGAAAATAGGGATTATTAATATTCCTAATTCAAAAATTAACTTATACCAAAATCCCGCTAAGGGTCTATGAAACCCTATCTCGTCCCAAAGATCATCTTTATTTTCCGAAACAATATCGATGTCTTCATCGAGATTGGGGGTCTCATTCATAAATTATAATTAGCAACATAAAATAAAATAGCTTGGTTATTTAGAATAGACTAATTCCCAATCATCGACAATTGCCAATCAATAGCTATCGAATGTGATTAAAGCTCATTCAGCCATGCTTGGTTATCGTAGTTATCGCGTTTACCGAATTTGTTTTTCAATTGTAATATCTTAACCTTTAAGCTTGGATTTTCTTTAGTTTTATTACTCTCTTTTACGAAAAGTCTAATTATTTTAAGATATTCTTTTAGTTTTTTATCTTTATAGAGGGACATGAGTCTATCCTTGTACGTATTGTCATCTACGACATTTAACATTTCCGAGAAATACTCTTGGAATACAGGTTCTTCCGGAAACTCAATGGGATGTAAATGTATCTCTATCTTTTCTTTTTTAAA
>WJKO01000235.1 GCA_014729055.1 Promethearchaeota archaeon
CTTTAATACGATTGTAAGCATTCTTTACGTCTGAGAATTCGACCATATATTCTATTATGGAAAGAAAAACAAAAAGATTTCTAGCTGTTATCTATTGTAATTTGTCATTTTTCGTTGATAGAATTAAATATTTTCTCTATTGACCACACTTCTCCAGGTGCTTCAGCCCATTTCTTTAGCTCCAGATTGATTCCGTCTAACCTAACAATAGTATCTTCAATCTCAATTCCAGGAATTGCGTATGGAATTGTAATTAAGGCATGTCTACTGTGTTTTGAGGGAATATTATCAAAAAGTATTTTCTTTTTCTCATCAAAATCCAAATCTTCAATAGCATACTCATCATGTAGGTATTCCGCTCCGAATATTACAGCTAAATCAGAGGCGTTATCTGGTTTTGTCGTCAGTTTTTTGACATCTTCTTGTGAAAACGTTGAACTTAGATTATAACATAATCCTAATTCATTCGAAGTCTGGGTTAACGGAAGAATCATATAACGTCCCTTGGAACCTCGATTTAATGCTTTAATTAGTTGATTTATAGTCATTAACCATTTTTCCGCTTTATTAGGATCAAATGGAACAGTTGTAACAAGCACCCCATATTCTGCACTTTCAATGTAATTCTTCAGTTCTTTTAATTCACTTGGCTTAACACCTTTAAAATCAAATTTAGCATCTTCTGCCTCTATTAATTTGTTAATGTTGGAAATGAACTCTTGATCAGTGAATTCTGAAGAATTTATTAAGATATCATTTAACTTCGTTAAATCAGACTCTTGTCTTTCAATTAAAACGAACCTTTTTACTTCCTTGCCTGTAGAACGATATAAACCCCTAGAGAATACAATTTTACCTGTAAGTTTTGGATGACTGTGGGTCGGATCTGTCTTCCAGAACATAAACACATCGCCGACATTGATAGCTTGCCCTATTGTGGTAAAGGGTAAGCCCAATTCTGTTCCAATCCTTAAAATATTCGAGAGACTTCGTATATATACTTTTTTATCGGCATCAAGCAATTTCTTGATATAATGCAATACAGATAACTGTTGGCTATTAGAGATTGCTCCTAAGCCATAAAATGAAATTGTTTTTGCTTTCTTTAGTTCATCTCCGATGATATCTAATGACTCATTCATAGAAAGATGCATTACAAGACCCATCTGTTTCTGAATGGGAGAATCTATCCTTCTTTCATCATTAATTATGTTTAAAACTTCGTTACCACGAAAGCAAGAATTCACAGTGCGTATCAAATTCCCCTTTTCACCGATTTCCACAAAGATATCATCACATAATAAAGAACATCCGTTGCAAATAATATCTTCAGGACTTCCTTCTAATTTCGGTATTTCAGTTTTTTTTTTGTCTTTTGTGCTCATAATTCTAACCTATAGATTGCCTTTTATTCTAATCTTTATAATCGAGACTATTATCTATTGTTATTCACAATTTGGATCATTTAAAATATTTTTATTGCATCTTGGGGACAATATGTTTCACAAATTCTACAATTCTTTGACCGACCCTCACCTTCAACCCTTCTGCAGTGCTCTAACTTTACTAAAATGGCTTTTCCATCATATACTTGAAAGATTTGATGTTCTTCTAAGGGGTATTTTGGTGATTTCCCGCTTAAAATCTCAGATGCATACCGGGGATTTACTGGACATGATACAATACAGATACCACAACCATCACATTTTTCAGGATCGATTTCTATATGAGCCTCGCCTTTATTAGCGACAGGTGCGAGATATTCTTCAAGCTCTTTTCTCTGTTTATCATATTTTGGATCCATAATTGGGGGACAATCTTCGACTTTTGCATCGCCTTTTGCTAGCTCAGCAGCAAAGGCCATACACGAAGATTTTCCGCATTCTTTACAATTAGTTTTTGGTAATAATTTGTAAACCTTCATAACTGATATTGTAGCCATTTTTAATTTTCTCCTTACCAATTATATATTCTTAAAATTCTATGCTATTCCTTCTTTTTGCTTACTTCTTTCAATGATACGCTTTAATTTATCCATCTTTTTTTTGTGAATCATAATACGAACGCTGGGTTTTCTAAAATTATTGTCCATAATTTCCAGCTTTTTTCGATTCTTGTCTATATCTTTTTGATAATCCTCTTCCGAGAAAGTATTTGGTGGGGATATTTCTATATCCTCAAGATATTCTTCACCATTCTCATCAGAAACAAGGATTTTTTCCTGTTCTTTATTTACTTTTTCAGTCAATTCATCCCGACTTAATGTCAGTCTTCCCAATTGATTCTCCCATCTGGTCATCCATGGCTTATTTTTTGATTGTTCGGGAATATCTATGTCAACTGATCCTCTTTTAACGATTATTATTTCCTCAGGACAAGCGTTTTCACAAGCTCCACAATACATACAAGTCTCTTCATTACAGGCGATCTTGCCGTATTTCACGATATCTTCGGCGGTTTGTGGAATGAAAAACGATTCAGTGGGACATATATTTACACATGCTTTGCATCCATTTGGATCGCATTTATATAATTGATTTTCTAAGAGAATTACCTCTCCATCCAACGCACTTTTAAATTTCATCGATTGTGTTGGACAATCCTCAATTACTTTCTTTAAAACTTTAACGTGATGATTCCCTTGTCTTTTATTTTCCGGATCGCGTATTTTTTTACATTTTTTGCATGTATCATTATTGGGATCTTCTTTACAAGTATTATCATCCCAAATCCACATTTGTTTTAACTTGGGATATTCAGAGTTATCAATATCAACACCATTCTCGTCTGTAATAC
>WJKO01000236.1 GCA_014729055.1 Promethearchaeota archaeon
ATTATTGTCAATGCATACATTTTGATTTACCAGAACCAAAAATTCCAATTATTGTGTGGGCCAGGTTATTTTTAGATATTGCACCATATTTAATTAAACATGGGGCAGATAATACCATTACGATTAGTTTTTTCCACCGACAATTCTTGCAAGTGGTGGAGAAGAGATATTTAGAGGATTCTATTACTATTAAGCGTCATGAAATATTAGGATCATATTTTGAGAAACAAAGTCTATTCTACCGAAAAGATAAAAAGAAAACGCCAAATTATCGAAAATGCTCAGAAATGGTCTACCATTTCATACGTTCCAATCAATGGTCAAAAATATCTAGTTATTTACGGGATCTATCCTTTATCAATGCAAAAGTAACAGCAAAATATGTCGATGACTTAATTAGTGAATATCAGTTTCTTTTGAGTTCTGATAGAGAAGATTTGCCATTTCATGAAGAAATTAAGAAAATAAAACAATTTATAATCCAGCAAGCACATAATTTTCGCAGATATCCTTCTCTGGTGTTTCAACAAGCACTAAACCAAGCAGAAAATACACTTCCTGCCAAAATGGCTCGTGATTTAATCAATCAAGAAAAACCATTAAATTCATGGTTAGAATGGAAGAATAAGTCTGAAATCTTGGATCCGTCTTGTATTGTAACATTTTTCGGACATACAGCGTGGGCTGAAGATGGAGCCTTCTCACATGATGGCAAATATGTAGTATCATGTGCCTCCGATCGATTAGCAAAAATATGGAATGTGAGTACAGGTCTAGAATTATTAACTCTACGAGGACACACAGAAGAGGTCAAAGCATGTGTTTTCTCTCCCGATGATAATTATGTGTTGACGGCGTCTGCTGATAAGACTATGAAACTATGGGATAGAACTGATGGAAGTGAGGTGCGTTCATTTACTGGACATACGGATGCGGTCAATTGTTGTTGTTTTTCTCCAGATGGTAAAACTCTAATTTCTGGTTCTGATGATAATACAATAAGGATATGGAATACAGAAACTGCACAATGTCTTAATATTCTCTCGGGTCATAAGAGAGAAGTAAACGATTGTAAATTTCTGCTTGATGGGCAAAAAATCGTCTCTGCCTCCTCTGATAGTAGTCTAAGATTATGGGATATTAATACCAATCAGACAATTCATGAATTTCTGGGTCACACTGAACCTGTTAATACTTGTGCCGTCTCTTCCGATGGGAACTTGATGGCTTCAGGTTCAGCGGACCAGACTCTTAAGGTATGGGATCTATCCACTTTGGAACAAAGGTTCTCACTTAACGGACATAAGTATATCATTCAATGCGTTGATTTTTCGCCAGATAACAAATTGTTGGTTTCTGGAGGACAGGATAACTTGTTGAAACTCTGGGATTTGGATACGAGAAAATGTATAAGAACAATAAATGCACATATTTATGGCGTGTATGGTTGTGCATTTTCACCAAATGGAAAGTATGCTCTTAGCGTTTCCTCCGATTTTACTCTAAAATTGTGGGATATTGCCGCAGCATCAACTTCAAAGTCATTAATCAATCATGATGAAGGTGTATGGGGTTGTTCATTTACTGAAAACGGAAACCAGTTGATGACAATAGCTCGAGATAAGGGAATAATAAATTGGGATGTTACCAAAGGTAAATCCTTAAATCTAATAGAACCAACTCTTCCATATTCATGGGGTGGTTCTATATCACCTAATAATTTAAAATTCGCTTTTGCTTCATGGGATAAGTCTTTGGGGGTCTTTAATACAAAAACGGGTGATAAGATCCAGACATTAAATGGTCACGAGAATTTTATTCATGCATCTGCATTTTCAAGCGATAATACAAAAATATTGACCGGAAGTATGGATACAAATCTAAAATTATGGGATATTGAGACTGGAAATTGTTTGCGGACATTAAAGGGTCATGAAAGTATGATTTGGAGTTGTATTTTCTTCGATAATGATAATCATGCGTTGTCCGCATCAAAGGATGGCACAATTAGAGTCTGGGATCTAAAGTCTGGTAATTGCGAAAAAGTACTGAGGGGACATTCTGATGACGTGAAAACGGTCGTTCTGTCGAATGATGAGACATATATTCTTTCTGGCAGTTCTGATAATTCGATAAAATTATGGAACCTTTCATCCGGGAAATGCTTAAAAACATTTTTTGGGCATCAAGATTTCATTAGTAATTTGGTTTTCTTTCCGAATAATAGTACAAGATTTGCGTCTGTGGGTTGGGATTATACATTAAGGATCTGGGATATCAACAAGAAAGACCCATTATTAATATTTCCGACGCTTGCGCAAGGTGCAGCTCTCTGCATCAATGATAACGGAATTATTGCAACGGGTGATGAAGTTGGGATCGTCTATATTCTTGAGTTAAAAGGTTTGTGATATCTATGACGATACAAAATGAGAAAAAAAATTCTCCAAATCCTTTGTTTCCTGATGATCGGTTAACACCTCGAGACAGAGTATTAAATATACTAGATCATAAAGAAGCAGATCGTGTTCCATTAACCGAATTATCTATGGACTCAGCGGTAATAGCCAAATATTATGGTTCCAAACAATTATTGGCAATTCTCAACTCAAAAGTATTATCATTGGCCAAACTAATTCCCTTCTGGCGGCATTTGGTCGGATTTGGCATGAAATCCAAGGCTATTATCGTTAGCCAGATGAAAGGTGTCATTGATCTCTATTCTAAAATGGGTTTTGACATAGTATTTACTCCTTTGGGGCTTTTTCCGACTAAGGGACATAATCGAGAATGGAGAAAGAAAATCCTACCAGATCCAAGACATTATGTTGATGAATTTGGTCGAATGTTCCAGCTTATTGATACTAAATACGGAATTATTTCTTATTATAAAGATGGCATTCTGAAAACTCCTGAATTATATGATAAATTCGGACCTATAGATCCAGATCATCCCGCACGAATGGCCGTAGCAAATAGCGTGTTAAAACTGACAAAAAACAAAGAAGGGAGGGAATACATATTTCCGATTCCCGCGTTATTTGGTGTCGTTGAATCAACGTGGGAGGGTATGGGATTGACCGCTTTTAGCAAATATGTCCGTAAAGACAAAAAATTTATTAAGAGAGTTATGAAGGATCGTGCAGATTTTACGATAACTATGGCTAAGAAGATCGCGCATTTGGATTATCCTGTAATGTTAATATATGATGATTACGGATACAAACAAGGACCATTCTTAAGTCCCAAGAACTTTAAAGAACTGGTCATTCCCCAATTGCAACGTATCGTTGATGGTGTGCATAAAGCGGGAATGAAACTAATGTTGCATAGCTGTGGAAACTTAAATGAAATACTCGATGATATCATTTCAACGGGTGTTGATGCTTTACATCCAATTGAACCCACTGCATATATGGATATTTTCAAAATTAAAGAGAAATATGGCGAAAAAGTAACTCTTATGGGTAATGTATCTCCTCAAGATCTACAAGATAAGCCTCCGGACTATATTAGAGAATACGTCAGAAAATTGATGTCAAAATTACCAAAGAACGGAGGATATATCTTTTCTTCGGGGCATTCAATTAACCCTGCTGTTGAGCTTGATAACTATCTTGCCATGCGAGATGAGTTTAAGAAACATTGTTATTATGAAAAATAGATCTTTCGTCACGATTTTCTTAAAAATCTCCATTTTAATCTTAAGGTTAATTTATTAACAAAATGAATAGAATGTAGAATATAATAGTATTATGCTTTAGCATAAATATCGGTGCTAAATAATATAAAAAATTGAATTATACAAAATATTTTGCAATAGGTCCAAAGAATTTGACTATTTCTCCCCCTATCCCAATATTTTGCCTAAAATCATCAATAAAATTATCAAGAGTTCTTGTCTGGTAATTTAATAATTTCTGAGAAGTTGTAGTATCATAATAATCTATGTAATACCAATTAGTCGTGAATTTACTCCTGTCGGGTAATGGTATATTGAATACGCCCATCATTTTTTCAATAATCTCATGATATTTTACTTGGCAAGATTTGCCACCTGCAATGTTTAATATTTTATTCTCTGCATCGCATGACACAGCTCTGCTAAAAGCTAAAGCAACATCCATAGGATGGACAAATTCAAACCTTTGGTTATAAGGAATGGCGTATAACATTTTCAAGTTTTCAGGACTTAGCTCTTGTTTTAGATTCATGGCACCACTGACACGTAAAATTAGATACTTTAAACCAGAATCTATTAAATATTGCTCACATAAAGCTTTATGTGCGGTATATCGATCTGTGGGATTTACGGGGTGATCAACTGTAATTGGTTTATTATTCCACATCTTGGGACCATAAATTGTAACACTACTAGCAAAGATTATCTTTCCACTAAATTCTTGCTTCTTTGCAGTATCAATTAGTTTCCTTGTACCTTCAACATTTATTTTTTCCACAATTTTATCTGGCAATGTTTCACTTTTAGGAGGTATTATAAACGCCATATGAACGATTACATCAAATTTATTAAGGTTAGGATATGTTTCTGGGTTTGTTATATCTCCCCAAAAAACTCTAATGCTTTCATCTTGAAAAATATCCCCTCTTGTCACTGCAATTGTGTTTTTATTTTTTATATCAAATATTGTTATTTCGTGGGCTTGTTCGTTCCATAAATTTTGCACAATATGCTGCCCTATACCTCCTAAACCGCCTGTAATCAAAACTTTAACCAAATTTATTACCCTTTTTACTTTTTATATTAATAATTAAGTATCTATTATTCAGAATAAGTAATGATTCTGTTGCCTTTCATCAGAGGTTATTTATAAATAAACGGCAAAAACTAAATAAATAGAGAAAATCTCTAAGAAAGCATTCATAATCGAAGGAGAAATACTTCACGCATGAGATTAATAAAACTGCAAGTTTCTAATAAATTTCTAAGGCTGATGGGATTGCGGGATCTACTCAAGAATTTTAAGCGCCTCGAAGTGCTTAACGCATACCAGTATGACCGAAAAAACTTTTTCTCAATTCAGAAGATAACATTCTATGAAGAACAACTTGAAGATATTGGAGAGCAAGGGATTGAGAATTATTTAAAAGATAAATTTAACGCAACAGATGTCGATATTATAGAGAATATCTCGAAAACTACATTTGTTTGCATGATGCAACAAAAAAGGTTTAGAGGATTCTGGACACTTATTATACCGAAAGGACCTTGGGCGCTTGCACCGCCAGGAATAATCAATAATGAATTTGCAATATTTTCAATAATCACAACAGAAGAGTGGTATCAAAAGAAATTGAGACGTGCATTAATTCCTTATGGTAGATTTTTCCGAGTGCTAGCAATCTCTAAAGTGGAAGATTATAGGAAACTGATGCATGTTCATGCTTTCCCCGAATTTACGAAACGTCAACAAGAAATAGCATCATTTGCTGTGCGAAATGGTTTATATGAAACACCCAAACAGATTAAAGCTGAAGATATTGCCGAAAAATTCAATATTAGCGTTTCAACGCTTAATGAACATTTGCGAAAGGTAGAGAAAAAAGCAATGCACTACTTTTTCGGTCATTAAGGAGTGCGAATATTTAAAGGTTTTTTTCCAAAAACTTAATTCTTATGTTTTAAGTCTAAAAAAAGGTTTTTCAGGGAAAATTGAGGATTTCTTATTTGGATTCATAAAAAAAATAGTTGAAAACTGATTATCTTTACATCATTAATCAAAAACAAAATATTAAGGTAAAAAAAAATGGTAATGTTTTTTTTTATAAAAAAAAGTTTTAAAAGTTTTAATAAAGAATAAAGAATACAGAAAAATACATATAAGG
>WJKO01000237.1 GCA_014729055.1 Promethearchaeota archaeon
ATGTGTGTGGGTAGTCCTAAAGACGTAAAAAAATATTGTGATAAGATTTTTCCGGAATTAAAACCAAATGGGGGTTTTCTACTTTGTCCTGCCTTGGGTATACCTGACGAGTCTAAACCAGAAAATGTGCATGCCATGATTGAATATGGACATAAATATGGGCGTTACTAAACCAGATCCAACACCTCATAAATACCAATCACTTTAGTTTGATATGTGGTGCTTGCAATTCAATCATTTCTTCCAATAATTTCTCCGCTTTATTGGCATCATCTACAATTGGATCGGCGAGTAAAGCTTGTAAGGCTATGTGCTTGGACTCTTCGAGTATCGCCTCTACAACTAAGTCTTGGACGCTCGCTTGATTCCGAAGTAATGCCGCTAATCCTTTTGGATAATCTCCTAATTTTACCCCATGCACCCCGTTCTTATCTGCAATCCCGGGACATTCAACTACAAGATCACGAGGTAGATTCGTTATTATGTCGTCATTTGGAACATTAACCGAGTTTTCATAAGTATTTCCATCAGCAATAATACTTTCTATGATCGGCACACCGCGTTCACTATCCGGCTTAACCAATCGATAGCCCTTTCCTTTTTTAATCAATCGAGGGATCCGTCGATTATTATATCCCAAGAACGTCATATATGCTTTCTTAAATAACTTTACGCCTGCTATATCTGCTTTACTACGAGCCCATTGTATATATTCTCCGTAGTGTGAATCTTGTGTATACGCGAGGTAACCATACGTTTTAAAAATATAGTCAATTAAATTGAGATTCAATGGTAATCTTAATAGATTATAGATGATTTTCCATCGTTTTCTGACAGCGGGATATCCATCTTGACCTGAATCCTTATATTTAAGGTCTAAAACAACTCCAAAATGATTCAAACCACCAGCAGTTATTTGGATATTTTCAATTGGTGTCTTCATCATTTTCGGAAGAATATGTTCTGCAAACGCAATTTCATGACATAGCCCAACGAATCTCATATCTGGGTATCTCCGCTTAATTGCTAAGCATATACGGCTCATTGGGTTAGAATAATTAATAAAGAATGCATTTGGACAGATCTTTTTTATGTCTTCACAAATTTCAAGAATGGGCGGGACAATCCTCATGGCATGAAACATACCCCCAGGACCCCCGTTTTCCCCAAATAATTGATTCGGAAAATATTTTCGCACTATATTTTGATCTTGGTCCCAATACTCAAATCTTGGACCTACTTCAATCGAATTGACAATATAATCTGCATCTTTCAAGGCTTCAAGACGATTACTTGTAGATTCTAGATCATAATCAAGCTTCTTTTTTGCAATTGCTTGTTGGCATCCTTTATGGACTAAATCAAGTGATTCTTCATTAATATCATGCAAGCAGACTGTGGATCCTTTTAAAATCTCACTATTAAATATAGATCCGACAGTTCCTAAACCGAATTGGAGGGAACCAGCCCCTATAACTACTATTTTTTTATTTCTGACCATTTTCCTAAGTATTATTTATTTGTATTTTATTTGAATTTTAGCGTCTTCCATGTATATAGAAGATTTTAAAATTTATAAAAAAAATCGTATTAAAACAGACTAAATCATGGTATCTTATGTAAAAAATGCACACGCAATAAGTACAAATATTAATTCAAGAAAAACATAGTCTTCGGTGTTTTTTTTCCGAATTATTATGCACTATAAGAATAAGGTTATTAAGTGTTTTTCTTGATTAGCTAAGGCATGTCGTCAAACACAAATAATAAACAAAATGCAAATCAACAATCATCAGATACAAAAAACACGAGTAATAAGCAAGCTTCTAAGCAAGATAAGTTCGATGTTAAAGAAGTAAAACTAAAAAGTTACTCAAAAGTGATAATGTTCTATCCGCTGTTTATTTACAGCGTGATTGCATTATTGATTCAACATCTTGGTGAGGGCACCATAATCCCGATAGATCGGATTTAGCAATAATATGGATTTTCATTTTTTTCATCAACTTGATTGTTGTCGGATTTGATTTTCCAACTTTGAAGTTTTTCGTCTTATTCCTTATTCTTGTTTTACTGGCAATGGTTATAATTTTACTGGATAATGTTGGATTTATTGACGTGCTTTCTTTTTGGGAAGATATACGCATATTTTTTGACTTGTCTTTGGAAACTAAGTTTTACGGATGGATGAGCGTCACTTTGGGATTCGTTATTATCGTTGCAATAATTCAAGCAAATGTAAAATATGTAATAGTTGAAAAGAATGAGTTTTATATACATAAAATCCTTAAAGCAGAAGCTGAGCGATATCCTACTTCTGGGCTTCATGTAAAAATCCATCTGACAGATATATTTGAATTCATCTCAATGGGCGCAGGTACAATAGATTTACAGATAAGCGGTGAAGAAAACTATAAATTAAATACCGTTCCTTTAGTCAAGCGAAAGAAGCGTAAAATAGACGAGATGTTAAGCACAACTCTTATTGAAAGCGAACAATAAAATCTATCATTTCAATTTCTCTTTTTTTTTAGTTTAACATAAATTTTAAGTCGTGATATTAATTTATGGAAATATGGAAGAAAAATCTAAATTCCATCTGAGGTTCATTAAAAAGATAATTGACACGATTGGACCAAGACTCCCCTCTTCCGAGGAAGAAAATAAAGCCGCCGAGCTTATCGCTGAAGAATTTGAAGGTGTTACTGGCACACCGAGCACCATTGAAGAATTTAATTGTGCCCCACTAGCCGCCATCGGTTCTATACCTATGTATGGGTATCTGATACTTTTTGTATTGTTTCCTCTTTACATATTTTTGCCACTCGTTGCACTTATACTCGGATTGTTCGTTTTCTTTGTAGCTATTGCCCAGATATTTCGGTATACTGGCTGGTTTGATTTTATGTTCCCCCAAAAAACGTCCCGAAATGTATATTCTATAGTAGAACCAAGCAGCGGTACAGTTGACCAAACTATATTGATAGCCGGTCATATTGATAGCTCTTGGGAATGGAACTTAGCTCTGAAAAATCCGGAGCGATTATGGTTTAAAATACCCTATGGAATAATAGGGGGTGCGTTGGTTATAATTATGGCGTTATATCGGTTAATAACAAATAATGTAACTATCACGCTAGGAAACTCATGGACGATTTGGATTTTTATCTTTTTTATACCAGGTTGGATTTATTTGGCGCGTTATCTAAGTTGGGATAAGTCGAAAGCTAGTCCTGGTGCGATGGATAATCTATCAGGTGTATCAATTGCGCTTTGGGTCACAGATCACTTGAAAAAACACCCCGAGAAAATACCAGAAAACACCCGAATCATTGTTGGTGCATTCGGTTCGGAGGAGGCAGGAACGAAGGGATCTCAAGCATTTGTTAAGAAACATAAGAACGATCTATTGCAGAATATGTGGGCGTTGATTGTAGACGGCGTTTCCGATATGGATTATTTTCATGTAGTAGAAGGTGATACTTGGTTAGGCACTAAATATGACGATGATTTCTGCAGTATGGCCCAAGAAGCAATGCAAGAACAGAAAGTATTGCCTGCTACGCGAATAGAGAACCCAGTAGGGGGATCCGATAGTGCAAGCTTTAGTAGAGCAGGAGTGCGAACTGTAACCTTAATTGCACAAAATCCAACTGCAACCGACTATTATCACACACATAATGACACGTATGATCGTCTTGAACTACTCACACTTGCTATAATGGACGAAATTGTGCTGAAATTAATTCAGAAAATCGGCAAATGTGTGAATAAAAAGTGACTAAATAAGACTAAACATCGGATGACCAAGTTACATTAAATCAGATTTTTTTCTTTTAGATATTCTCTCAATGCCATTGGATAGTCCGTCTGAATAACATCGACGCCCATGTCGATCATTTTTTGCCAGCCCTCTTCATTATGTACGGGATAACAATGGATAAAAACAGGATTCTCTGCACGATAGTTGTGGACGTGATCGATATATTCTTCAGAAAGATAGCCCGTAGAAACACAAAGGTATGAAACGTCGAGTCGGTTACAAATATCTTTCATTTCGGGGCTTTCTCCCATGA
>WJKO01000238.1 GCA_014729055.1 Promethearchaeota archaeon
AAGCAACGCGAAATAACAGAGTTGTATAGAACGGGTCAAGAGTTTGGCTTACTAGCTGTAGTTCGTACCAAAGATATTCCATCTTATAAGAGGTTTTTAGAGAATATTTATACGACTTCTGAAATACATGATACCATATCTACTTTAGTTATTGATGAGAAACTTCCAGCAACATTCCAGCCCTTTGGCTAAGAAAACGTAATGTAACAATTTAAAAAAATTTAACTTTATTAACGCATTAGATTCTATATGCCTATATTTTCCATAAGATCAGAGGATGGTTTACAGCGCAGAAGCAGAATTCAAGTTAATAAGGGAACTAAGAAACTGAATGCTCCTACGTTGATTCTACCAATAAATAATCATTTACTCAAGATTCCTAGCTATACAAAAATATTAAAGAAATTCCCGAATATAGTTGTAAAAATATATGATCCCAATCAGCAGATACCAGAATTTCTAAAATCAACCCCAATTATCTGTAACAATACATATAATTACTATGATACATCCGGAAGACCTCATAGCTTTTTTCAAAAAAATAGAAAACAACAGTTAAACCCAAATTACTTATACATAGCGAAAAAAAACTGTCCCTCTGGCTTCTTCAATTTGGAATTTCATGATCAAATATATAATGGCTTCAAGAAGGAACTACTGGAAGAATTAAAATATATTTATGAGAAAGAAGGGCATATAGATACCGGAGATCTAAAATACGGCATATTCTATGAATATTATCAATATAAAATAAAAGATCAAACCAAACAACTAATTGAGATTTTAAATACAGAATTAATCAAGAATTCTATTAAAATACTTGAATTAAGTGGGTTATTTGATAACTTGATGTTTTTTAAGGATATTATTGATTCAATATTGGAATTAAAATCAAAACTAGCACCCGATATTATCATCAGTGTTTCAGGCAAGATTCCAATTTATTTATTTCCATTTTTAGCATATATTGGAATAGATCTTATTGATTGTTCACATCAGATTTACATGGGATTTAAAGAGAAATATATTACGGATGATGATATCCACAGTTTGGAAGAGATAAAACTTTTAGAGAATATCAATTGCTCTTGTACGGCGTGTTTAGAGATATTAGATCTTATCAATGAAACTAAGAATCAAGAGCCTAATTTACCCATTCAAAATATTTTGGGGCAAATTAAGAATGTTAATATATTATTTGCTGTGCATAATGTATTTTTATCAATCAACAAAATGAAACATGTAAGGGCACATATGAAAAAAGAGACATTAAGATTCCTTGTGGAAAAGACCGCGATGAATTCTACCTTTATCATATCGAGTCTGCGGTATTTAGATACAATGAATCCAAATCCAATCGTTACAATGCAAAAATTATATAAAAAATCTCAATTACTTTGCAGTACGAATTTAAGCTACAATAATCCTGAAGTACTCAAATTTCAAGAGAGAGTCAAAAATCGTTGCTATCCGCAATCAGATGTCTTGATGGCAATTTTATTACCGTGCAGCATGGGAAAGCCTTATTCAAAATCAAGGTCCCACCGTAAATTTTTAAAGATCATTAGGAAGACAAGCGGAGATCTCTATCAAAGAATTTCGCAAGCTATCGTAACATCTCCGTTAGGGCTTGTGCCCAGATATATTGAGGATATATATCCTGCTGCTCACTATGATATTTCTGTTACGGGGAAATGGGATTATGAAGAGATAAGAGTAACTGGTTTATGTATTAGGGATTGGCTTGAAAAGTTCGATAAAGATATCCCTATTATTGCCTATCTTTACGGCGGATACCGTGATAGTTTAGAATCAGTAGAGAATGAATTTAGTAATAGAATAATAATTACTGAAGATTTAGAAGAATTCGAAACTATTTTAAGGAAAGAAATGGGCAATATTCGATCTCGTTTAGCTGATAAAAAAGATGAATATAATAAAGAGAAAATATCAAATACATTAAGTTTAGAGGAAAGAGAGATCATCACAAAGATGGATTTTCAATTTGGACAAGATTCAGGTAGGAAAATAATCGGCAATGCAGCCCGGCTTCTACAAATGCGGAATCCTCATCTTAAGGAAATTTATGGATATGAGAGTTATGGTAAGACCTATCTTGGTCGGTTGGATAATCGTAGTGGGCAAATAAAGTTAAGTTTCGAGGGAGGAAAACGGATTTTTAAAGCAAATAATCACTATATAAAGCTCAATACAAATGATATAATGGGTTCTACACTCTTTCAACCAGCATTAGAATATGCCAATGAGGAACTTTGTTCGGGAGATGAGGTATTGATCATTGGTGCTGAGGATAATTACATCGGTATTGGTAAAATGGTCGTTAATGGTATCACAGCAAATAAATTGAGAAGTGGTGCAATTCTTAAGATCAGAAAAAAAATAATCTAAAATGAAAGGTTTGATGATTATGAGACAATTAAAATCATATAAGGATATAAGAAATGCAATAGTAAATGAAACATTTAAAATTAGAACTATTTCTAAGAAGAAGTTTAAAGGATTTAAGAGAATCGACCTATCTAAACCCGTAGCTACATGGATAAAAGAAGACAGATTAAGAAAAGAATTAGGATACGAATTCACAATAATTTTACGAACTTCTGCTTGTCGTTGGGCAAGATCTGAATCTGGTGGCTGCACAATGTGTGGTTATTTCAACGACCGTGGTCCGAAAGATATAGATGATAATTTAGTAATAGAACAAATTAAACACGCACTAAAAAAACATGAAGAGGAAATTGCAAAAATTAAGAAAGAAAACAAACACATTATTCTCAAAATATTTACTTCTGGTAGTTTCTTAGATACCAAAGAACTTTCAATCGATACGCAACAAAGCATCCTAGATCTAATAAGTGAAATTGAAACTATCACAGAAATAGTAGTCGAAAGCAGACCAGAATTTATAACAGATGAAAATTTAAGACTATTGAGACAAAGAATACCGAATAAAACAATCGAAATAGGTATCGGTATTGAATCAACTAACGATTTTGTCCGCGAGATTTTAATAAATAAAGGTTTTAGTCTCGGTCTTGTTAATTCTGCAATTAATATTGCTCATAATAATGATTTTTTAGTTAAAGCGTATTTATTACTGAAACCTCCGTTTCTGTCTGAACGAATAGCAATCCAAGATGCTATTGACTCAATAAAAACGGTTGTTCAGATGGGTGTGGATACTATTTCACTTAACCCAGTTAATATTCAAAAATATACACTCACTGATACTTTGTTTTATAAGCATCAATATCGACCCCCTTGGATATATTCTGCCTTGAAAGTCTTTCAAGAAAGTTTAACCGAAGAAATTATCGAGAAAGTCCTTATTGTTTGTGATCCAAGCGCAAAGGGACGTGAAAAAGGAATTCATAATTGTAAATCACGAGATTGCAATCAACGATGGTTAGATATTCTTCAGAAATTTATCTTTACGCAAGATTTGAGATTGATCCAAAGAGAAAGCTTGCCATATAATATGTGTTCTTGCTGGGAAGAATATAATGTCTATTTAGATAGTAATTATCTATAGGCAAATACAAGTAAAAGAAAATAAATACCATTAAAAAAATAAATAGAAGAATTTATAGAGATAACTAGGATAACTTATAAAAAGAGGAAACATATCAATGAGCCTTAAAGTTGAATCGCTCTTAAAAAAGCAGAGAGATTTTTGTACCGAAAGTGTTGGGATTCAGTGGGCTCTAAATTTACAAAGGGAAAATGAAGTAGAAACAATAAACAAGACGGGAAATTATACAATAAAGACACATTATTACCCAGGTGTTCACGAGATCGACAACGCACGAACAATTATCGACTCGTATTATATTCCATTCCATGAACTCGTGTTTATCGATGAAAAGGATGAATCCAACTTTACTTTGTTATTCAACCGTGTTGTTACGGTAGATATGGAAGAACAAAACTTAAAGATAGAATTTTTATGCCATTCCAGCAGTCCTCTCTATGCATTTAATCTTGATGAACCAGTCATATCGGGTACGGCTGTGTTAAGTACGAAAGAGGAACATCTCAATGAATTCATTGACATTCTAAGCTCAAATCTCCTAATAGGTGGCGAGTATCCTATATTGCGATGTGAAAGATGTCAAGGACTAATGACAGTAGATGGTGCCAAAGATCCGAATGATCCACTTTACGATACAGACTTCATTTGTATGGATTGCTATAACGCATGTAATAATTTCTTTAACATTTTGGAATCAGAAATTCAGATGGCAGACAAAGAAACAATTAAAAATCAACGTATGGTATTTTTACAATATATTGACGGGGGAATGGATGTTTCTCTTGCAATTAATGATAATCAATTAAAACGATTCTATGATGCATTAGTCGTAAGAATAGAACTGATTTCAGGAGAAATAGACAGTGCCATGGCATTGAAATTATTAAATAAATACTTAGATATTGCTAAATTAAAAGGATATAAGAAACTAAATGATTATTTAAACGATTTTATAACGAGCTTAACTGGAGAGCCTCCACATGACGAGAAACACAACGTGGAAATCGGGGAGGTAGGTGATTCTTTACCAGAAGTGGAAGAAAAGGCTTTAGAGGGATTATCGTCTCAAGTGTCTGAATCTATAACAGAAGACTTAGCTTTAAAAAATCAAGATTTGGACTCACTATCTACGGATGATTTATTGTCAATGAGTTCCAATCAACTTTTATCTAATCTAAGCGGCGATTCGATAGGTTCTGGCTCGCCGTCATTGGAAACAAAAGAAAGCTCTGCTGAAGATATTATGTTGAGTGATATGGCGGATGCAATCATGGTTCTATCCAGTTTAGAAAGTGACTTAGAACCAAAACCTATATCCCCTATCGATAAATTAAAGACTGCAAATGAAGAATTAACAGAATTGAAAGAAAAAGCTAAACCCTCCGCTGCATTGGATGAATTACCAGAACTTGATGTTCTTGATTTTGGATTAATTGATGAAAGTGCAATTGACGAAGAGATTGGCAAAAAAGCGTATTCAGATATTTGGGAAGACGTTGAAGAAGGGATAAGCGCCTTAAATGAATTATTACCAGAAAAAGATAAAGAAGAGAAATTGGTTTCCAATTCGTCTTTAGAGGCGAGTAAAGTGGAGGGTGCAAATCAACCGCCAGGTCTAAAGCCACCACCGGGCGCTAATCCACCACCAGGTCTAAAGCCACCACCGGGTGCAAATCAACCGCCAGGTCTAAAGCCACCACCGGGTGCAAATCAACCGCCAGGTCTAAAGC
>WJKO01000877.1 GCA_014729055.1 Promethearchaeota archaeon
CATTGCCTTGTAGATTCCCTTGCTCTTGCCCCACACGTTCCCTGCCATATCGCAGGTTACGCGATGGGACTCGCTGAGCCACACCAACTCTCCACAGGCATTGATCGCTTGTAGGTCGAGTGTGACCCGCTTGGATGGTACTCCTTGTGAACTCCGCACTTCGCTCATACATAGCCGGACGACTACACCAGCCCCCGGATCCAGTTCAGCGATGAAGTCGCTGAACCTCGTTACCGTGATAATGTCTCGCATCTGAAACCTCCTTCTATTGAGTTTTCCGGCTCGCTTCGCTCCCGATCGCGGGTGAAGTGCCGGACGTGGCGCGACCCGTCCCTCCCCGGGTCGCTCGATTTGGACTACCTACGTGGTGCAACACCAGCGGAAGCCGGAGCTGCAGGCAGATCGCCAATGACAACCTGCCGCCTACGTAAAATCACGCCCCATTCCAGCCCTGTTCAGGGCAGGTCAGGGACGATGATTAACGGAGGTGTGAGGTAACTTGCCAAAAATCGCTATTGGAGGTATCATTTGCTTCAGGTGCATAGGCGAAACTCTACCTCATAGACGTTTCGCCTGTGGTTACCCTCCTTTCGCAACACAAGCCCCCGTCAGGGGGTTTGTGTTTTTTTTGCACTATACACTGCGGTTTCCTGGCCAACACGTACAACTCTCTTTGCTGGCAAGTGCCAGACCGCGTTGCGTGACGCGGCCTGGCGCCTGCAGGCAAAGGATGGGGAAGGGCCGAAGCCCTTCCCCAATTTGCTTGTTGCTCACGCCATAGGACGCCATAGGATATCGCGGCCAATGACCTGTACCTTGCCCTTGTTCTTATCTGTTCGCTCCTGCTGGACCAGGTCGTAGTACAGCCACTTGCCGCGCACCCTCTTCGTCTGGGCCTCGGCCCAGCCGTGGGAGCGCCCCAGGTCGACCTCGATTCGCTGTGGAATACCGTCGGGCAGCTCGGGCTTCTTGCCGTTACCACCACTCTGGTCCTTCTTCCGCGCTTTCGCCTTCGCCTGGCGCACCTGGCGCTTCTTCTCCACCGCTTCCTGCTTGTACTGCTTAGAGGATGCTTGCGGATACGCCAGCTCGATCTTGATCTGGTGGCCGTAGTCACGCAGGAACGCTTCTAGCCTGCGGGCACATTCCTCGGCAGTATCGCCTTGTACAGCGATCTTCTTACCGGCCATGAAGAACGTTGGCCCGTAGTCCTTGGTTCGATACTCGGCGTGCCATTTGCCACGCGCTTCCACGCCCTTGGCCGGCGCCGTCGGCCCACTGAGCCACAGCACCTCTCCCTTCCACACCGGGTGTCGCCGAGTCCCTACCGGGTGCAGTGTATGCTCACCGTCCAGGGAGCCCAGCAGCTGGTCCGGCATGTAGGGTTTGGCCTGCTTGGGCGCACCTGCCGCTTGTGGAGTGATATACTCCCTTGGCACCGGCCATCCGGTATCGGCCAGGGCCGACAGGATACAATCCCGGCGTTTGCAGTTATTGGGATACTTCTCCAACTCTGCCAGCAGCGCTTCGTGATCGCCCTCATACTTCTTGGCCAGCGTCCCGCGCCGGTCATCGGGTGGAACGTACGACCATTTTTGAGGCCGGATCACCTCCAGCTCCATTGACTCAACGAGTCTGGAGTCTACGTGCAAGGTGTCAGGGTCGTGGTGCGAAAGCACCGCATCCGCTTGGGCCACCTCGCGGAAGGTCCGCTGCAGCGCGTCCCATACCACGTGTCCGTGCTCGTCCCACTCGGCGTCATAGGCCTCGCGCAGCTTGGCGCGGATGTGAGTGGCCAGGTGCAAGCCCGGCAGGTGCTGCCAATCATCCGGCAGAACCTCGCGTGTGGGATAGCAATGGCGCACCATGTGCTCCACGCGCTCCCCTAGCTCGGCCATGATTCCACCGGCTTGCAGGAGCGTGGCTTCACACGTCCCATAGGGCGCGATCTCACATGAGAAAGAGTCCGTGTCGCTTTCGACGACGGCGAATATCTCTGGAGCGTAGCTCTTGGATATGCGTAGAACACGGCTCTGGGTCTGTGATTCGATCTGGTCGACCATTCTCTGCAGAAGATCGAAGAGCTCTTGCAGGGCCTGCTCTCCTTCACCGTCCTGGAAGGTCGAAATGTCCGCCGTCCACGCGATGCCGTCCGGTACCTCCTCCAGTTCGGGGAAGTATCCGATGCAACAGGCACCGGGCGGGATGTCCCGCTTGGGCGTACCGGCGTTCAGCCGCTCGGACGCCACGTGCGCGACGCGCCCGACAGGCACGCTGCCGGCGATAGCCAAGCGGTCGTCGCGTGCCACGACCACCTTGCTACCGGCATGCGAGGTGGAGTCGACGACGCCAGTACACACGTGGCCATCGTCGTCCTCCCACCAGACCGGGTCGCTTTTCTGGTATAGATTCTCGTGACACTGGAAGCGAAAGCTGGCCAGGCCGGTCCACCGGTGTACGTCGAACGTCTCCCGCATCGCTCTGTTGATGCGAGCACCGTAGATGCGGGGTTGGAAGCTGTCGGGATCGCCGTGAGCCTCGTACATGCTCAGCCAGATCCGCTCCGGCCGGTCGTATCCATACCGCCGCTCTCGCCGCTCTTTTGGCGAGTCGCCGGCCTGCGGGATCTGCGGCAGGTTCGGCAGCAGCAGCTCGTACAGCGAATCGACCCGCATCGCCAGGTCAGGGCCTTCCGCGACGTAGCATTCGTGTTCGGCGTACATATCGAGCAGACGCTGCTCCTTGCAGAGCCTCCCTACCGTCCACTTGGAACGCGGGATTGCGCCTGCGTGATCCTTCGGTATGGGGCCGGTGCTCGCTCCCGCTCGGCTATGCAGCTTGCCATCGAAACCGCGCACACAGTCGCGGATGTCGAACCGGACGTAGCGTTGGCCTTGATGCTCACCACGGCCAACGGTCTCGGTGACGACGACCTGGTCAGGGTGG